>CAIZKE010000082.1 GCA_903933475.1 uncultured Alphaproteobacteria bacterium
CCAAAAGCTGATCGAGCGCCTTTCAAGCCTCGGTTATCGGGCTGACCCAAAGGGCTGGGATGCGAACGTGCGTGAACGTTAGTTTCGTACAGTGTCACCGTAACTCATCTGAGGACCAACGGCCTGGGCCTGCCGGTCGCCGTGGTCCTCACCGGCGGCGAGGTCTCCGACGTCAAGGGCTACGCACCGGTCATGGCCGAGCCTGGGCCAGAGCCCAAGGTGCTCATGGGCGACAAGGGCTACGACGCCGACGCCATCCTCGCCGACCTGGAGGATCGCGGTATCGCCGCGGTCATACCGCCTAAGCGCAACCGCAAGGTCCAGCCCATCATCGATGGCCACCTCTACGCCCTCAGAAACCTGGTCGAGCGGTGCTTCTCGAAGCTCAAGCACAGCCGCAGACTGGCCGCCCGATACGACAAGACCGCCGACAGCTACATCGGCTTCATCCTCATCGCCTCAACCCGGCTCTGGGTCCGGCACTTCGTCAACAGAACCTAGTTCCAATCCGACTTAGCTGACCAGCGAAGCCGGCCTTTTCATCCGGACGATGGAGGGCCTTTCCGCTGTCCAAGCCCTATCTGAAAGCGCACCGCACGGCTTCGAGCCTGAGGGTAACAAAGGGGTGTCGGGCGACTGATTGGACGCACCAAGGGCGGCATGAACACCAAGCTGCAGGCCGTGACCCATGCAAATGGGCGTCCGATCAGCCTCTTCATGACAGCAGGCCACGTCAGCGACTACACCGGTGCTTCTGCCCTGCTGGACAGCCTGCCCCGGGCTGCTGGGCGACCGGGGCTGTGATGCCGACTGGTTCAGGGACGCCCTGCATCCACGGTCAGAAATCCCGGATCGAGCCTATCCGTTACGACAAAGCGCCAGTACAGAAGCCAAAACCGCATAGCGATCAGGTTCGGCAGGCTCAAATACTGGCGCCGCGTTGCTACCCGCCACGATCGATGCACGACCGTCTTCCTCTCCGCGATCGCCCTCGCGGCTACCGTGCTCTTCTGGCTATGAGCCCAGAGACTAAGAAAATTAATGTTGACGGCGATCTATCTTAACCTGCCTTAACCGGATGAATGTTTCTACCATTAGAATCAAACCGATAGATCCCACGACATTTGTGTAGACTGCAATCTCATATGAATACTTCCAGTCAAACTGCCCTGACTGCCCCAAAAGCCAGACCAGCACCGTGTTTTTACCCAAGTGAGCTCCAAACGAAAACTCGAGACCGCCCAGCCTCATAACGGCCCACGCATAGGCCAACCCGGAGGCGAACCGAAGAACCAAGGAGGCCAAATCCCATTGTAAGTGGGCGACACTAAACAGAACGGAACTACCGAAAACAAATAGTAATGACTTTGAATTAATCTCACGACTGAACTTTACTAACCAGCCCCGGAAAAGAATATCTTCGGCTAAAGCCATCGGAGCAGCATACGCCACGACAAGAACGCAAAAGAACGCAGCATGTCGCCAGTCCTTGTAAAAAGTTAACGGGGAGTCTGAAGATGGCGCAGTGGTTACACTGAATATAACTACTAGATTTGTAATAGAAAATAATGCAAGTCCTGCGAGAAATAAACCGCTGCTAAATTGCTTTCTAGAAGTGATAAAAGAAAGCCAAGACCGACGAAAAATTAAACACGCGGCCGACAGAAAACCAATCGCCAGGCATGATATGATAAATGACTGTTGTAGTAGCGGGTTCGCAGCATAAATTATACTGACAAACTCTAATTTTCTCCAGTCGCTTTGACTTAGTGTGCTGTTTAAAGCGTCCCCGAACAATATTCCAGCAGTCGCCAATACCAGACCGCAGATGGAACCTAACACTATTACAGCAAGATACTTCAGCCCGAGAAATGCGTCGACCAGATCGAGAATCGCTTTGGAGATCGACAAAGCGCTGCGGGGCGTATTTTCCAAGTTACAGATCTCTAACATACCCCATTCTCAGCGCACCGCCTCACATAATCAAATGTTAAGCAGTTCGAGCAAAAAGGGGCAAACAATCAAACAACAGGAAGTTGGGCGGCACAAAAAGATAAAACTTAAATATGCCGCCCAGCAGTATTACTCGTTATCCGAAATGACGATCCCACCAGTCGCCGATTTTCTTCGCTACTTCGCGTGCACCCTCTGCAATGTCCTGAGCAACGTCCTCAAGTTTGTCACCGAGTTCTTTTCCTGACTTGCGGTGACTTTCATCGCCCCCGCTAACGAAATCAATTTCACTAGGGATTAATTCCCGTACGTCGTTCTGATTCAGCATTATCTTCTGCCTTGTTGTGATACTGGAAAAACCGTTTTAATCAGTCTTGTTCCTTCCACCCCTCAATAAAGCCGACAATGAAGTCCGCTACATCGCGGAGCTGATCTGCGAAATCGGCGTTATCTCCGCCCGCTTCATCGCCTTTCGGCGCGGGCCTAGGCGCAGGCTTTTTGCCCCCGCCATAAACAAAATCGACTTCTTGGAAGCTTAGTTCACGCACGTCCATAGCAAAAACCGTCATGGCGTCCTCCCGCTAAAGATCAAAGAAAAGATGTGCGCGATCCGGCTCGCAACTTCAGGATTGTGTCTGAAATGGCACCCTGTCAACGTCGAAAATTAGAAAAGTTCGCCGAATACGAGTGTCCACATTGTCTGACCTGTTCCGCAAGGAAGCCGTCACCCATGCCACCCGCCGTCTGGCAGGCGAAGTCGTCCTGGCTTCCTCCATACCCTCCCGCGTGCTGGCCGGACTGATGTTTGCCGTGGTGCTGGTCGGAGCGACCTTCGCTTCCACCGCATCCTATGCGAGGAAGGAGACCGTCGCGGGCTGGCTGACCCCCCAGGCCGGGATGATCCGGTTGGCCGCGCGCCAGGGTGGGGTCGTCTCCAGCGTGCATGTGCGCGAGGGGGACAGGGTCACCGTCGGCCAACCCATTGCAACCTTGACCTTATCCTCGGCGCTGGAGGGCGGCGACAGTTTCGCAGCCCTGTCCCGCAGCTTGGACGCGCAAGGCTCGGCGGCTCAGTCGCGCGCCGCCGCCGCCCAGGCCGCGCTCGGTGCGGAGCAACGCCAGATGATCGATCGCCGCGCCGCCTTGAGCCGGGAACTGGCCGAGACCCGCCGGAGTATCGGTCTTCAGGAGGAGCGCCTGGCCCTGGCCCGCGCCGAGGTCGCCCGCGCCGAGACCATCGCCGCCCAGGGCTTCTTGCCCCGCCGCGAGCTGGAGGCTCGCCGCTCTGCCAAACTGGCGGTCCAGCAGGAGGCCTCGACCCTGTCGTCCCAGGCGCTCGGCTATGAACGCGAGATCGGGGAGGTGAACGCCCGCCTGGCCGCCATCCCCATCGACCTCCAGGCCGCCCGCGCCGAAGCCGCCTCGACCCGCGCCGGCCTGGATCAGCAGGCGACCCAGACCGAGGCCCAGGGGCGTTATGTCGTGGTGGCCACCGTGGCGGGACGCGTCGCCGCCCTGCCGGTCGATGCGGGCCAGACCGTAGCGCCGGGGGCTGCTGTGGCGGTATTGACCGCCGGAGACTCGGCGCTCGAGGCCGAACTCTACGCGCCTTCGCGTGCCGCCGGGTTCGTGCGAGAGGGTCAGGAGGTGCGGCTGCTGTATCAGGCCTTTCCGCACCAGAAATTCGGTGCCGGAGAGGGTGTGGTGACTTCGGTCTCACGCACGGTCCTGGCGCCCGCCGAGGTCGCCATCCCCGGCCTTCAGGTGCAGGAGCCGGTGTTTCGCGTCCGCGTCAAACTGGCCAAGGACAGCGTCGCCGCCTATGGCGAGACCCTGCCGCTGCAACCCGGTATGCTGCTGTCAGCCGACGTCGTGATCGATCGACGCTCGCTGCTGGAATGGTTGCTGGATCCGCTCTACGCCGCCGGACGCCGTTGATGAAAATCCCGTCCGAACTGAATTTCGCCCGCCGTCGACGCCTGCCCGTCATCCAGGGCGCCGAGGCCGCCGAGTGCGGTCTGGCCTGTATGGCGATGGTCGCCCGGTATCATGGCCACGACGTCGATCTGAACGGCCTTCGCCAGCGGTTCACCCTGTCAATGTCGGGCGCGACCCTGCGCAGCATCATGGGGTTCGCCGACAGCCTGGGCTTTGCGCCCCGCGCCCTGCGTGTGGAGTTGACGGCGCTAGACAAGGTGCGGCTTCCGGCCATCCTGCACTGGGATCTGAACCATTTCGTCGTGCTGAAATCGGTCAAGGGCGGCAAGGCGGTGATTCACGACCCGGCCTTGGGCGCGAAAACCTACAGTCTGGTCGACCTGTCGAAACATTTCACCGGCGTCGCGCTGGAGTTGACCCCGTCCGACACCTTCGAGAAGGTCACCGCCCGCGCGCCGATCAAACTGACCAGCCTGTGGTCCAGGATGGTCGGTTTCTGGCCTGCCTTCTTCCAGATTCTGGGGTTGTCGTTGGCCTTGCAGGTCGCGGTCTTCGCCATGCCGTTCCAGATGCAGCTGGTCGTGGACGAAGCAATCTTCCGCGCCGACCGTGATCTGCTGACGGTGCTTGCCATCGGCTTCGGGGCCCTGGTCATCGTCCAGGCCACGATTGAGGCGCTTCGGGCCTGGGCGTTGCAGGTCTTCGGCCAGATGCTCAGCTTCCAGATGGTCGGCAATCTGGTTCGTCACATGATCCGGCTGCCTAGTGACTGGTTCGAGAAACGCCATGTCGGCGACATCATCTCGCGTATTGGCTCGGCATCGGCGATCCAGGACGTGATGACGCGGGGCGTGATCGCGGCCATCATCGACGGGCTAATGGCGGTCGTCGCCATCATCATCCTGCTGCTCTATTCCCCGATCCTCACGGCCGTCGTCGTCGGTGCCGTCGCCATCAATCTGATCCTCGCATTCGCCCTGTTCCCCGCCATGAAGGCGCGCACCGAGGAACAGATCATCGAGAGAGCGCGTGAGCAGTCCCACATCATGGAGACGGTCCGCGCCGCCACCACCATCAAGGTCATGGGCCGGGAGGCCGAGCGTGAAAGCAGTTGGCGCAACCTGTTCGCCAATGCGGTCAACGCCTCGATCTCCGTCGGCAAGTTCCAGATATCCCTGACCTTCACCCAAGGGCTGGTCACGGGCCTGCAGACCGTGATCGTCATCTATCTGGGGGCGCGTACGATTCTGGCGGGCGACGGCTTTTCTGTCGGGATGCTGTTCGCTTTCCTGTCGTTTCGGCAGACCTTCACCGACCGGGCTAACGCCCTGATCAACCAGGCCATCCAGTTCAGATTCTTGAACTTGCATCTGGACCGGCTGGCCGACATCGTCACCGCCGAGGTCGAGACCTCATCCGCAGCCGCCCCACCGCGCCTTGATGTGCGTGGCTCCATGGTCCTTCGAGATATCGACTTCCGCTATGGGGCTGCCGACCGGGCCGTTTTGGAAGGGTTGAACCTTGAGGTCCAGCCGGGCGAGTTCCTGGCCATCACCGGGGCATCAGGCGGCGGCAAGACGACCTTGTTGAGACTGATGCTGGGCCTGCGCCATCCAACGGGCGGCACGATCACTCTGGACGGTCAGACGGCGACGCCCGACCTGTGGCGCGCATGGCGCGAACATGTCGGTGTCGTGGCCCAGGACGACCGGCTGCTTAGCGGCACCATCGCTGACAACATCGCCTTCTTCGATCCCGACCTGGATATGATCCGAGTCCAACAGGCCGCCTATGCCGCCCAAGTACATGAGGACATCAGTCGGATGCCGATGCAGTATCTGTCGCTGGTCGGTGATATGGGCTCGACTCTGTCGGGGGGGCAAAAGCAGAGGGTGTTGCTGGCCCGCGCCCTCTATCGCCAGCCACACATCCTAATTCTCGACGAAGGCACCGCCAATCTGGATGTGGCGACCGAGGAGGTCATCGCTGACCTGATCGCGCAGCTTCCGATAACACGCATTGTGGTGGCGCACCGCCCGGCCCTGTTGAAGCGGGCTGATCGAGTCCTGATTGTGGACGGCGGCACGCTCGTCCAGCAGGCACGCCAGAACGAGTTTATCACCGGGTATTACAGTGACAGTGTATGAAATAGTCCATCTATCGGCCGAGCAAGGGGTTTCCGGAGCGTGAAGGCCGCCACAAGCTGATCGAGCGCCTTTCAAGCCTCGGTTATCGGGCTGACCCAAAGGGCTGGGATGCGAACGTGCGTGAACGTTAGTTTCGTACAGTGTCACCGTAACTCCACCGTAACTCCAGTTCGTCGGAACCGGATCTAGCCTGCGGCCTCGGTGAACTGCAGGGCGGCGAAGCGGGCGTAGAGGCCGCCCCGGGCCGTCAGCTCGGCATGGGTTCCGGTCTCCACGACCCGCCCTTCGTCCATCACCACGATCCGGTCGGCCTTTAGGACCGTGGCCAACCTGTGCGCGATGACCAGTGTGGTCCGCCCGCGCATGGCCGCGTCGAGGGCCTCCTGGACCAGCTTCTCGTTTTCCGCATCGAGGGCGCTCGTGGCTTCGTCCAGCAGCAGGATCGGCGCCTGGCGGACCAGGGCCCGGGCGATGGCGAGACGCTGCCTCTGGCCTCCCGACAGGCCCCGGGCGCGCTCTCCAAGGGGGGTCTCGAACCCTTCCGGAAGTCCCGCGATAAAGCCCTCCGCCTGGGCGGCACGGGCGGCGGCGAAGATCTCGTCGGGCGCCGCGCCTTCACGGCCGAAGGCGATGTTGTCGGTGGCCGAGCCTGAGAACAGGGGACTGTCCTGCGCCACCAGGGCGGCCTGGGCGCGGATGTCCCGGGGATCTGCCCGCCTCAGGTCCACCCCATCGATGCGGACGACGCCGCCCACGGGATCGTAGAACCGCAGGAGGAGGCGGAAGACCGTGCTCTTGCCGGCGCCGGAGGGCCCGACCAGGGCGACCCGTTCGCCGGGTGCCACGGTGAGGGTCAGGCCATTGAGGGCCGGCGCGGCCTCCCGGCCCGGATAGGCGAAGACGACATCCTCGAACCGGATCTCACCCCGCCCGGGCAGTTTCTGGGCGTCAGCCGGCACCGCGATCCCCGGCTGGGCGGACAGGAGTTCGGCGATCCGTTCCATGGCACCGGCGGCCTTCTGGAGATCGCCCCACATCTCCCCGAGGGCCCCGACGGAACTGGCGGCGAAGACCGAAAGGAAGGCGAACTGGAACAGGGCACCCCAGGACAGCTCGCCCCTCTGCCCGGCGTGGACCCCCAGCCAGAACACAGCCACCACGCCGCCGAACACCAGCATGATGGAGGCTGCGGTCATGATGGCGCGGGCCGTCATTCGCCTCAGGGAGGTGCGGAACGAGCGCTCGACGGCGGCGCCGAAGCGGTCCGAGGCGGTCCGCTCGCGCCCGAAGGCCTGCACGGTCTCCAGGGCGTCCAGGGTCTCGCCCGCATGGCCAACCGCCCGGGCGAACTCGTCCTGGGTCGCGGTGGTCAGGTTGCGCAGGGGCCGGGCGAACAGGAACAGGGGCACCACGACCACGGGAATGATCAGCAAGACCAGCAGGGTCAGCTTGGGGCTCACCCAGAGCATAAGGACCAGCGACCCGATCATGATCAGGGTGTTGCGAAGGAAGACCGAGGCCGTGGTGGCCAGGAGGTTCTCGATGATCTGGATGTCGGTGGTCAGGCGGGACAGGACCTCGCCTGTGCGGGTGGCGATGAAGAAGGCCGGGTCCAGGGTCAGGATGTGGCCATAGACCGACTTGCGCAGGTCAGCCACGATCCGCTCGCCGAGCCGGGTCACCCAGTAATAGCGAAGGGCGGTGAACAGGCCGAGGGCCACGGCCACGGCACCCAGCAGCCAGAACCAGCGGTCCACGGAATCTCCGCTCCGGTTCGAGGTCAGGTGTTCGACCAGCAGGCGCACCGCGCCGCTCATGCCCAGGGTGGCCGAGGAGGTCGCCACCATGAGGAGACAGGCGATGAAGGTCTCGAAGCTGTGCGCCTTCAGGATCGGCCAGAGGGCCGAAAGGGCCGAGAGCTTGCGCGTGGAGCTGCGCCGCTCGGCGGCGGACTGCATGTCCTGCGCCAGCGCCCCGCCTGCGCTTGGACGCCCTTCAACCGCGGATTCCGACAAACCGTCCGACATCTGGACCCCGCCCTTGCTCTACCGGCGCGCCTTGCTGTAAAAGGCGCGCTTTCCGCCCGTCGGCCTCCCGGAGGGCGGCGTACTGACACTGGCCGCTCCTTTACGTCGGATGACCCCGAGATGAAACAAGACACCCATCCCGACTATCACTTCATCACCGTGGTGATGACGGACGGCACCAGCTATCCGACCCGTTCGACCTACGGGAAGGAAGGGGCGACCCTCAACCTCGACATCGATCCCAAGACCCACCCGGCCTGGACCGGCGGCAACCAGCAGCTCCTGGACCGCGGCGGCCGTGTTTCGCGCTTCAACGCCAAGTTCGGCGGCTTCACTCGCAAGTAGGCGGTCAGCCCGCGAAGGCGGGCCGGGGGCGCAAGTCGGTGGTTAGCCCGCGAAGGCTGACCTCGGCGGCTGTTTGTCGGTCAGCCCGCGAAGGCTGACCTCAGGCGGTCGATCTGCGAGGCCACCGAGTTCACCGACACCTCGACCTCAAGATACAGTTGGCGATCCATTCGTGCGACCCGCTCAAACAGGCGGTCGGTGCGCTGTGTCAGGCCTGCAAGCGCGTCCGGCAGCCGGCCCGGCCGGGATCTTCCGGGCCGGGGCTCGCCCAGCCGGTAGCGGGGATCGGCGGCGGCCGCCGCAGGCGTCTCCCCATCCCGCACGGCCTTCTGCACCAGGAGCCAGGACGATACCTGCATGAGGCGGGTCGTCAGACGCATGCTCTCGGCGGCATAGTCTGAGGCTGCCTCCCGGCCGAGACGGCGGGCCTCCATCCGGCCGGAGCCGTCGAGATAGGTCGACGCCTCCTGGACCAGGTCCATGCCTTCCCGGAAGGTTCGCTCGAAGACTTCGACCGCAGCAAGGTCAAGGACCACGCCAGCCTTGGCGGCCACGGCCGAATTCGCACCCGAGGTCATGCCTGGATCTCCCACGAGGGGCTGACCGCCCCGTCGATTCGCGTCTGCACAAACCTTGGGTGCGCGTTTTCGGCGCCTCGGGCAAGGGGTTGGAGGCTCAGTCCCCAGGCGTTTTGAAGAGGGCGTCCGCCGCATCGCGTCCCGCCGCCTTCCGGACGATCTGGGCACTGCACCGGGCGACCTCGCCCTCGAGGAGAGCGATGCGTTCTTCAAGGTCGCCCACCGAGAACAGGTCCAGGTCCTCCTTCAAGGCCAGGTCCAGGGCGGCACCCCGGCCGCGACGCGGCGATTCAGGTTCGTCGGTCACGGACCCCTCCGAAGGTCGCCCGGCAGGGCGGATGCATGATCCCTTGGCGGCGCGCCGCCCTTGGGACTATCTGACCTGCATGGCGCGGCGCGCGCAAGGGCGAGGGAGAACCAGGATGGACCAGCCGATGATGACGGCCATTGCCGTCGAGGGCGGGCGGGGCGGACCAGAGGCGCTGAAGGCCGTTTCTCTGGCGCGACCGGTTCCCCGCGACGGGGAGATCCTCATCCGCGTGGCAGCGGCGGGCGTGAACCGGCCCGACCTGCTGCAGCGCATGGGCGGATATCCGCCTCCGCCGGGATCTCCGGATACCCTTGGCCTGGAAGTCGCGGGCGAGGTGGTTCAGGGCGCTGGGCGCTGGCGTGCGGGCGACCAGGTCTGCGCCCTGCTCGGCGGGGGCGGATACGCCGAGTATGCCACGGTGGACGCCCGCCACGCCCTGCCGGTTCCTGCCGGGCTGAGCCTGGTCGAGGCCGCGGGACTACCCGAGACGATCTTCACGGTCTGGGCCAATGTCTTCGAGCACGGCGCCCTCAAGGCCGGCGAGACCCTGCTGGTCCACGGCGCCACCTCGGGCATCGGCGTCACCGCCATCCAGATGGCCAGGGCCGCGGGGGCCCGGGTGATCGCCACCGCCCGGGGGGCGGCCAAGGCGGCCCGCGCCCGGGAACTGGGTGCCGACATCGCCATCGATGCCACCGCCGAAGACTTCGGCGAGCGGGTCAAGGCCGAGGGCGGAGCGGACGTGGTGCTCGACATGGTGGGGGGCGACTATTTCGGGCGCGAGCTCGACGCCCTCCGGACCGGGGGGCGGATCGTCTTCATCGCCTCCCTGGGCGGTGCCGAGGTGGCCCTACCCATCTTCAGGCTGATGCAGAAGCGCGCCGTGGTGACCGGCTCGACCCTTCGCCCCCGGGCGCCCGACGAGAAGGCGCGGCTGGCCATGGCGGTCGAATCGACCGTCTGGCCCTGGATCACCGACGGCCGGTTCCGACCCGTGATTGACCGGACATTCCCCCTGGAACAGGCCGCCGAAGCCCATGCCGCTCTCGAGGCGGGCGACCACGTGGGAAAGATCGTCCTGATCTGCGGCCAGGATATCGGATGATCGAACGCGGCGGTCCAACGTCAGGGCCTTGGGGGAGCCAGGTAAGAACCCGCGGCTCGGCCAGCTGCAGCTGAATGTCACCCAGGGTGTCACCACCAGCTCTCCGCTGACCCCGCCCCGGACCTTCGGCATCGAGCTCCCGTGCAAGTTCCTCTGATCTGGAATTCTTGGGGGGGCGCACGGTGAAAACCGTGCGCCCTGTCTGCGTTTAGGGGCGGCTGAAAGGCCATACCGGCTTGACAAGCCAGCCCCCGCAACATGCTCTTGTCTGCGCGGGGGAAGGAACGGCCAGGCGCAGACTTGGTCGCGAACCTGCAGGGACGGGAGACGGCATGACCGTTCAGGATGTCGAAGACGAAGCTCCCGCCCGGGGCCTCCGCAGACCGCTCTCCTTCGGGACCAAGGCCTTCTATGGCGTGGGATCTGTGGCCAATGGGGCCTATGGTGCCCTCGGCGGCCTGGCCATGTTTTTCTACAGCCAGGTGGTCGGGGTCCCGCCCCATATCGTCAGCCTGGCGATCTCCGCCGTCATCTTCATCGATGGCTTCTGGGACCCCCTGATCGGCCATGGATCGGACCAGTTCCGGTCCCGGATCGGCCGGCGGCATCCCTTCCTCTACCTGGCCATGTTCCTCGTCCCGGTGGCCATCTTCCTGCGCTGGCACCCCCCGGGGTGGGATGCGTCCGCCATGTTCTGGTACATCCTCGGCACGGGCCTGTTCGTGAACCTGGCGTGGAGCCTCTACGAGATCCCGTCGGGAGCCATGGCGCCGGAACTGGCGCCCGACTACCATGACCGGACGGTCCTCCTGGGCTATCGCTGGATGCTGGGCTCCCTCGGTACCGCCCTTGCGACCGTGTTTATCTACGGCATCTTCCTGAGGAAGACGCCCGAGCATCCGGTCGGGCAGCTGAACGCCGACGGCTACGGGCCCCTGTCCATCGCCATCATCCTGATCTTCCTGGCGGCGGGCCTGACCATGGCCCTGGGCACCCAGAAGCAGGCCGCCGGCTTCCACCAGCGCGCGCCTGAGCCCGGCCGGACCTTTCGGGACGACTGGCGCGACGCCCTCGTCACCCTGACCAACCGAAACTTCCTGGTCGCCCTCTCCGCCCAGGTGATCGCCGGCCTGGCCTTCGGCATCGCTGCTGGCCTGGGCCTCTACTTCCAGACCTACCTCTGGGAGCTGAAGGCCCAGGACATCCTCATCCTGACGTTGATGGGGCTACCGGGGCCGATCTTCGGAGGGATCCTCGCTCCGCGCCTCGCCCGGCGCTTCGGCAAGAAAAAAGCGGCCATGGCCCTGTTCTTCATCAGCGTGATCTTTGGCCATACGCCCATGTTCCTCAAGCTGATCGGAGTGCTTCAGCTGAACGGGACCCCGGCCCTGCTCTGGGTGCTCGCTGGATTTACCTTCGTACAGGCAGTCAGCGCCATCGCCGGCTATATCCTGGCGTCCTCCATGATCGGCGACATCGTGGAGGAAGTGCAGGTCCGCACCGGGCGGCGCGCCGAGGGACTCCTGACCACCGCCGACAGCCTGCCCAGCAAGATCGTCAACGCCATCGCCGCCCTCGTCCCGGGCCTGATCCTTACCGCCGTCGCCTTTCCGACCAAGGCCCAGCCCAGCGAAAGGACCATGGAGCTGATCACCCAGGTGGGCTGGCTCTACCTGCCGACAGTCATCGTGCTCTTCCTGGCGTCCATCGCCACCTGGTCCTTCTACCGTCTGGATGAGGCGGCCCATGCCCGCAACCTTGAGGCCATCTCGGGAGACCCACCCCCGTGACCGACGCGCCGGTCCTGACCGTCCTCCATGACGGCTGGGGCGAGCTTGTCCTCAACCGACCGGATCGGCGCAACGCTCTGGAGCCCCAGTCCGCCGCCGCCTTGCGGGAAGGCCTGGCCGCGCTTCTCGCCGGCGGGGCGCGCGTTGTCCTGCTGCGCGGCGAGGGCGGGACCTTTTGCTCCGGCCTGGATGTCGACCTCTTCCGGGGCGGCGGCGGCTGGGCCACGGACTGGACGGGCTTTCACCGGGATCTCTATGCCTGCCCCGCCCTGGTGATCTGCGCCCTTGAGCGCTACGCCATCAACGCTGGCGCCGCCCTCGCCCTGGCCTCGGACCTGATGGTGGCTGGCGAGGACGCGGTGCTGACGGTGGGGGAGGCAGCCATCGGCATGCACGCCCCCATGAACCTGGCCTGGCTGAGGCTGAGGGCCCCGGAGTCCGTGGCCGCCCAGCTGGCCCTCGGCGCCGGACGGATGCGCGGGAGCGACCTCCACCGGCTGGGCCTGGCCTGGGCCCTGGTCCCCGACGCCGGGGTCCTCGCCCACGCCCGTGAGGCGGCAGAGCGGATGGCGGCCTGGCCGGCGGGAACCCTGGCGGGCATCAAGGCCGCCCTGCGCCGGCCCCTGCCGGAGGGGGGCGATGTCTTCGACGCCGTCCAGGCCCGTCCGGGAGAGGCAGGCGCAATGCCCTCCCGGGTCGCCCGCCCCTAGATCCTGGCCCGCCCCTAGATCCTGGGTTGACATACCCCCCGCTCAAATGAGCGTTACTCCTCACCGTTTCCCGAGAGGCCAACACATGACCGCGTCCGTTCCCGACACCTTCCTTCAGCTCCGCTCCGAAGTCACCGCCGACGCCGCCGAGCTCCGGCTCTCCCTGGCGCGGGTTCCGACGCCGAAGCCCGGGGACGGGGAGATCCTGGTCCGGGTGCGGGCAACGCCCATCAATCCCTCTGACCTCGGCCTGCTGGTCGGACCCGCTGACCTCGACCAGGCCAGCGTGTCGGGATCGGGCGAGTCGGCTGTCCTGACGGCGCCGATCCCGCCGGCCCTGCGCCGGGCCGTGGCCGCCCGCGCTGGCGCCGCCCTGCCCGCCGGCAACGAGGGCGCAGGCGAGGTCGTGGCCGCCGGAGCCTCTCCCGAGGCCCAGGCCATGTTGGGCCGCACCGTCGCCATCCTGGGCGGTGAGATGTACGCCGAGTATCGCTGCGTGCGCGCCGCCGACGCCCTGCTCCTGCCCGAGGGTACCGACCCGCGGGATGGCGCTTCCTGCTTCGTGAACCCGCTCACTGCCCTTGGCATGGTAGAGACCATGAAGCTTGAGGGCCATTCCGGCCTCGTCCACACCGCCGCAGCCTCGAACCTGGGCCAGATGCTGAACCGCATCTGCCTGGAGGACGGCGTGCCCCTGGTGAACATCGTGCGCAGTCCGGCCCAGGTGAAGATCCTGAAGGACCAGGGGGCGAAGGTGGTCTGCGACTCTTCCCAGCCCGACTTCATGGAAAGCCTGGTAGCCGCCCTGACCGAAACGGGCGCCACCCTGGGCTTCGATGCGACCGGCGGTGGCAAGCTGGCCGGCCAGATCCTGACCGGCATGGAGATCGCCGCCAACGCCCGCAACCCGGCCGGCTTCTCGCGCTATGGCTCGACCACCCACAAGCAGGTCTACATCTATGGTGGCCTGGACACCGGGCCGACCGAGCTGAACCGGGGCTTCGGCATGGCGTGGGGCCTGGGCGGCTGGCTCCTGACCCCCTTCCTGATGCGGGTCGGGAAGGAAGCCGCCGACCGCCTTCGCGCGCGCGTCGTGGCCGGCCTGAAGACCACCTTCGCCTCGGGCTACACCACTGAGGTCTCGCTCACCGACCTGCTCACCCCTGCGGCCGTCCAGGCCTGCAACCGTAAGGCAACCGGCGAGAAATTCCTCGTCCGGCCCTGAACCGGAAGGCCCCGGCGGGAAGGTTTTCGCCGGGGGGATTCACATTGCCAAGGCCGACCTGCGCGGCCATAACCGACGAAACTAGAGGGAGGTCCTTTTCATGCGTGAAGCCGTAATCGTTTCCTATGCCCGTACAGGTCTGGCCAAGTCCGGCCGCGGCGGGTTCAACATGACACCGCCGATGTCCATGGCGGCCCACGCGATCAAGCACGCGGTGGAAAAGTCGGGCGTCGAGAAGGACTTCGTCGAGGACTGCTTCCTCGGCAACAACGCCCACGCCGCGCCCAACATTGGCCGTCAGGCCGCCCTGCTCGCCGGCATGCCGGTGACCACGGCGGGCGTGTCCGTCAACCGCTTCTGCTCGTCAGGCCTGCAGACCATCGCCATGGCGGCCAACCACATCCGTGGCGACGGTGCCGACTGTGTCGTGGCCGGCGGGGTGGAGAGCATCTCGGTCGGCGGCGGACGCCTGCCTGCCGAAGCCATGGACCCCGAACTGGCCAAGATCGCCCCGGCCATCTACATGGCCATGATCGACACCGCAGACATCGTGGCCAAGCGCTACAATGTCAGCCGCGAGGCCCAGGACGAGTTCTCCCTGCGCTCGCAGACCCGGATGGCTGCCGCCCAGGCCGCCAACCTGTTCGCCGACGAAATCGTCCCGATGAAGACCAAGATGAAGCAGGTCAACAAGGAGACGAAGGAAGAGACCATCGTCGACTACGTGGTGAACCGTGACGAGTGCAACCGTCCCGAAACCACCCTGGAGGGCCTGTCCAAGCTCCAGCCCGTCATGGGCGAGGGCAACTTCATCACCGCCGGCAACGCCTCCCAGCTGTCCGACGGCGCCGCCGCGGTCGTGCTGATGGAAGGCAAGGAAGCCGAGCGCCGGGGCCTGCAGCCCCTCGGCCGCTTCGTCTCCTGGGCCGTCGCCGGCTGCGAGCCCGACGAAATGGGCATCGGTCCGGTCTTCGCCATTCCGAAGCTGCTGAAGCGGAACGGCCTGACGGTCGACGATATCGACCTGTGGGAACTGAACGAGGCCTTCGCCAGCCAGTGCCTCTACTGCCGCGACAACCTCGGCATTGATCCCGAGAAGTACAACGTGAACGGCGGCTCCATCGCCATCGGCCATCCCTTCGGCATGACCGGCGCCCGCCTCACGGGCCACGTCCTGCAGGAAGGCCGACGCCGCAAGGCCAAGTGGGCCGTGGTGACCATGTGCATCGGCGGCGGCCAGGGCGGCGCCGGCCTGTTCGAAGTCTACAACTGATCGGCCAGGCCCCCGCCTCCGGGCGGGGGCTGACGCCTCAGCGCCTGTCGTGGCCCG
>CAIZKE010000083.1 GCA_903933475.1 uncultured Alphaproteobacteria bacterium
TCGGCGCGGCAGGCGGCCCGGACCCCGTCAATGATCTCGAGGATCAGGCGCGCGCGGTTCTCCGGCGAGCCGCCATAGTCGTCGGTGCGGCGATTGGTCTCGGCACTGAGGAACTGGCAGAGGACATAGCCGTGGGCGCCGTGGATCTCGACCCCGTCGAAACCGGCCTTGTCGGCCCGGACGGCGGCGGCGATGAAGTCGTCACGCAGGCTGTGGACCTCGTCGAGGGTCAGGGCCCGGGAGCCCGTGTCGGCGTCCTCCGAGGGGCAGACCGGGGCCTCGCCGATCAGGGCTGCAGGCGAGCGCATGCCGGCGTGGTGCAGCTGGACGATGGCCAGGCTGCCGGCCTTGCGGATGTCCTCAGCCAGGCGGGCGAGACCCGGGATGTGGATGTCGGAGAAGATGCCGACCTGGCCAGGGAAGCCCTGTCCGATCCGCTGGACGTGGGCCGCAGCGGTCATGGTCAGGCCGAAACCGCCCTGGGCGCGCAGGGTGAGCCAGCGGTGCTCGTCATGCGAGAGCGTCCCGTCGGGATGACTCTGCAGGTTGGTGAGCGGTGCCAGCATCAGCCGGTTCTTCATCGCCGGGCCACGAATGAAGCCCATGGGCGCGAACAGGTCGGTCATAGGTGTTTCCCCCTCTTGTCTTTAAGTGCCCCTACCGGACGCCCAGCTCCCGGACCAGGCCATCGGCGCCGTAGACATGGCGCAGGGCCTCGGTGGCGCCTGCGGTGGAGACCACCACGGTCCGGTTGAGGGTTCCGTCATAGCCGTAATTTCCACCGAGGGAATGGATGTTCCCGTCGAAGGCGGCGCCGAGGATTTCGCCCTTGGCGCTGATCACGGGCGAGCCGGAATTGCCGCCGATGATGTCGTTGGTGGTGACGAAGTTGAAGACGGCGTCGGGCTTCATCCGGTCGCGGGCGGCCAGCCAGCGGTCGGCCACGCGGAAGGGCTCGGCACCGGTGGCGCGCTCGTAGAGGCCGGCGATCCTGGTGGTCGCAGGCACCTCGGTGCCGCGCCAGGTCCAGCCGGCGACCTTTCCGTAGGAGAGGCGCAGGGAGAAGGTGGCGTCGGGATAGACCTTGTCGCCATAGACCGCGAAGCGGGCGGTGGCGATCCGGGCGGCGGCGGCCTCGGTGGGGGCGGAGACCTGGGTCTCCCAGGCCTTGCGGGCCGCCCGCGCCTCGGCGTCGATCTTCAGGGCGTAGCGGATCATGGGGTCGGTGGAGGCCTCGATGGCCGGCAGACCGCCCTGCCAGAGGGCCTTGCGCACGGCCGGATCGCCCAGCTTTGAGCCGGAGACGAGGGCCTCGGACAGGGCCTCGGGACTGTCGCGGCCCAGCAGGAGCTTGGTCACCGGGTCATCGGCGGTCAGGTACTCCCGGGTCTTCAGCAGCCAGAACTCCATTTCCAACTGCTCAAGGGCGGGATCGACGGGCGAGGCGTCGAGAAGCTGCTTTTCCATCAGGGGCAGGCGGGCGTCGGCGAACTCGGGAAGACGCTCTGCACTGGGCAGGGTGCGCTCGCGGGCGCCGCGGACGAGGATCTGGGCGAAGTTGAAGAGGTCGGAGGATCCACCAGACCCCGCCTCGAGTTGGCGGAAGCGCAGGTACTGGTCGGCATAGACCTTCTGGATGGCAGCAATCTCGGACCAGGGGTCGCCGATGCGGGCGGCCAGGGTCGGATCGGCGGCAACCCGCGCCCTTAGGTCCGCTTCCTCAGCGCGCTTGGCGTCCATGAGGGAGGGCGTGTTGAGGGCGAACTGGCGACCGAAATTGACCTTGAAGCCGTTCTCGAGGCCGAACAGGGGATCGGTGGCGATCCGGCGGCTCTCGGCGTCGCGGCGGGAGAACTCGATCAGCCGGCCTCGCATTTCGGACCGCTGGAGCAGGCTGACCGGGATGACCAGGTCGCGCTGGGTCTCAAGCTGGGCCACCGTGAGCTGGCGGTCGGTGGAGCCCGGGTTGCCGGAGACGAAGGTCGCCTCGCCCGGCACAGGTGCCCGGGCCTTCCAGGTGAGGTGCTGCGGGGTGCTGACGGCCTTGCCGTTCTCGTAGAGACGCAGGAAGCCGACATCGAGGGCATAGCGTGGGAAGTTGAAGTTGTCCGGGTCTCCCCCAAAGAAGGCAGCGCTGATTTCCGGAGCGAAAACAAGGCGCACATCGGAATACTTCCGGTAGCGATAGAGCTTGTGCTGGCCGCCGCGATAGAAGCTGATCACCTGGCAGCGGGTCTGCGGATCCCGGCTGCAGGTCTCGCTTTCCAGTCGGGCGTAGGTGGCGTTGCGGGCCTTGATGAAATCGCCGCCGGACAGGCCCGAGGTCGCCTTCGAGACGTCCGCGGAGACGTCGATGATGGACAGCAGGATTTCGGCCTGAACGCCCGGACAGATCCGCTCTTCCTCGCGGGTACGGGCCAGGAAGCTGTCCTTCACATAGTCGGCCGAACCGGTCGACAGGTTCTGGGCGCAGTCGACCACGCAGTGCTGGTTGGTGAGGACAAGGCCCTCGGGCGAGACCAGGGAGGCCGAGCAGCCGCTGGTCAGGCGCACCGAGGCGGCCTGGACGCGGTCGAGCCACTTCTGGTCGATCTTCACCCCGAGGGACTGGTCGACCCGGGCGGCGGGAAAGGCATCGAAGGTCCACATGCCTTCATCGGCACGGGCGACGACGGGGAGGCAGAGGGCGGCGGCCAGGAAGGCGCCGGCGAGCTTGAAGGTCATGTCAGCATCCGTTCGGGCCCGGAAGGGGCGACAGGAGCGCTTTCTAGCGAGCCCGGGTCGTCGGGGCCACCCCCCTGGGGTGGGGCGCTGATCCAAACTCAGGGTTTCAAGGCGATAGCCTTACCTTCAATTAACGCAGTTGGTGAGAGGGTGGAGGCGGGGAAGCCTTCCCGCGGAGACACCATGTCCCTGGCCCTGGCCACGCTGATGCACGAATGGCGGCGCTATCTCGCCGCTGTGCTGGCGCTCGCCTTCTCGGGGGTGCTGATCCTGTCGCAGGTCGGTCTCGTCACGGGAATCCTCAAGGCCTACACCGCCACCATCGACCGGTCCCCCGCCGACATCATCATCATGCCCCCCAAGGCCCAGAGCCTGATGGGAACCACGGTCGCAGAGGTGCCCAGCCGGATCCGGCCGCGCATGTACCTGCATCCCGAGGTGGCGGCGGTCGACACCTGGGAGGTCAGCATCGCCGACTGGACGAACATCCCGAAGACGGGCGAGCAACAGGTCCGCACCTACGCACGGGTCGCCATGGTCGATCCCGCGCCTGGGTCGGTGACCTTGCCTTCGGACTTCCCGGAGACGGCCCGGCGCGCCCTGGAGGCGCCGATGACGGTGGTGGTGGACGCCTCTGCACTGAAAAAACTGGGCGTCGCCGTGGGCGAAGCCGTCATCCTCCGGGGGCAGACCCTCCAGGTCGCCGCGACGGTGACGGGATACGCGAACATTGAGATCCCCACGGTCTTCGTGTCCCGGGACACCCTGATCCGGCTGCGCTTGATGACCAGTGGCGACCGGAGCGGCCTGCTCCTGCTCAAGCTGAAGCACCCTGAACGCGCCGCCGAGGTCCGCGACTTTCTCAACGCCAAGGCCAATGGCGAATACCGGGCGTGGCTTCCCGAGGACCTTTCCAGGGCCAACGGAGCGGACTTCATGAAGGAACAGGTCGTTGGCATCCTGCTGGGCTTCTCCCTGCTGCTGGCGCTCCTGATCGGCATCGGCATCACTTCCCAGACCCTGAGGGGTGCCGTGGCCTCGAACATCCGCGAGTTCGCCAGCCTGAGGGCCCTGGGGGTCTCGATGGGTGCCCTTCGGGGGGTGGTGGTGGAACTGGCCTTCTGGGTCGGGATCGCTGGCCTCCTGGGCACGGCCCTCTTGATGGGATGCGTCCTTACGGCGGCGCGGTTGAACAATATCGCGATGAGCCTGCCGCTGGCCTATGTGGGCGAGGTGGCCGTCCTGCTGATGGCCATCGCCCTGGTCTCCGGCTTCCTGTCCCTGGGTGCCCTGTCGCGGAGCCAGCCGGCGGAGCTGCTGAGATGAGCGGCGCGATCGCCATCAGGGCCAAGGGCCTGACCAAGCGCTACACATCCGGAAACGCGGTCCTGACGGTGCTGGATGACGCGGCCTTCTGGGCCCGGAGCGGCGAGATCGCCCTGGTCATGGGCCCCTCGGGCTCGGGCAAGTCGACCCTGATCGCGGTACTGTCCGGCCTGCTGAGGCCAGACGCCGGGCAGGTGAGCGCCCTGGGCGCGGACCTCTGGACGCTCCGGCCAGCCGAGATCGACCGGTTCCGGCTGGCCAACTGCGGCTTCATCTTCCAGGGCTTCAATCTCTTTCCGGCCCTCACCGCCCTGGAGCAGGTTTCCCAGGTGCTGCGCTTTGCCGGACGCAGCCCCAAGGCAGCTCGCGCCCAGGCTGAGGCCACCCTGGACGCCGTGGGCATGACCCCTCGCCTGCACTTGCGCCCTGCAGAACTGTCCGGCGGTGAGAAGCAGAGGGTGGCCATCGCCCGGGCCCTTGCCAAGCAGCCCCGGCTGATCTTCGCCGACGAACCCACCTCGGCCCTCGACGGCGAGAACGGCCAGCGGGTCATCGCCCTCCTGCAGGGCGCCGCCCGGGAGCAGGACGCGGCGGTGATCTGCGTCACCCACGACCAGAGACTTGAAGCCTGGGCGGATCGGGTCATCCATATCGAGGATGGCCGGATCGCCGGAACGGAAGCGGAGATACCATGACAGGCCTGCTGCGCAATCCCCTGGCCTGGGCCCTCGCCCTCCTGCTGGCGGCGGGAGTCGGTTTCGCCGTCTGGCGTGGCCGCACGCCTTCAGGGCCTGCCCCCGCAGAGGCGGTCACTACGCCCTCGCCCTTCGCGGCGGCGGCCAATGGCAAGGTCGACGTGGAAGGCGGCATGATCCAGGTCGCCGCACGCCGGGCGGGCATCATCCGGGACGTCCTGGTGAACGAGGGCGATGCCGTGGTTCGCGGCCAGATCCTGGCCAGGCAGGAGGAGGAGGAGCCGCGTCTTGCAGCCGGCCGCGCCTCCGCCGCCCTCAGCGAGGCCCGGGCGCAACTCGGCGCCCTCGAGGTCACCGTCTCCACGGCCCGCAGGGAGCGTGAGCGCCTCCAGGCCCTGGTGAGCTCGAACTTCGTCGCCGGGCAGAAGCTGGACCAGGCCGACGATCAGGTGCGACAGGCCGAGGCGGACCTGGCCTCCGGGGAAGCCGCAGTCGAGACCGCCAGGGCCGCCCTGGCCCAGTCCCAGTACGAACTCGAGCAGACCCTGGTTCGCGCCCCGGTCGACGGCCGTATCGCCCGGCGCTATGCCAATCCCGGTGTCGGGGCCTCGACCCTGAACGTCTCGACCCTCTTTGACCTCGAACCCCGCACCCCCCGCATCGTCCGGGCGGAGGTGACCGAAGGCGCCCTGCCCTCGGTGTCGGTGGGCCAGGCGGTGGAGATCAGTCCCGAGGCCGACCCGACGAAGCGCTATACCGGCTCCGTCGTGCGCATCTCGGCCGTCTTCGGCGCGCGAAGGCTGCAGTCCGACGACCCCTCCGAGCGGAAGGACGAACGCGTGGTCGAGGTCGTGGTCAGCGCCACAGACGCACCCCTGCTGATCGGCCAGCGGGTGCTGGTGCGGTTCCTGAAGCCAGCGTCCCGGGCCGCCGGGCCGGCTTGACGCCCGGCCGCGCCCGCCGCACAACCCGGCCCGACTTCAATTCTGGGCAGGAGCCTTCTCATGGCTGACATCCGTTTCGACGGTAAGGTTGCGATCGTCACGGGCGCGGGCGGGGGCCTCGGCCGCCAGCATGCGCTGGAACTGGCCCGGCGCGGCGCCAAGGTCGTGGTCAATGACCTCGGCGGGTCCGTCGACGGCTCGGGCGGCTCCTCGGCTGCAGCCGAGGCGGTGGTGGCCGAGATCAAGGCCTTCGGTGGTGAGGCCATCGCCAACGGCAGCTCGGTTACCGACGACGCCGGCGTCGCCCACATGGTCCAGCAGGCCATGGACACCTGGGGCCGGATCGACATCCTGGTCTCCAACGCGGGTATCCTGCGGGACAAGACCTTCTCGAAAATGGAGATCGCCGACTTCGAGGCGGTGATGAACGTCCACGTCATGGGCTCGGTGAAGCCGGCCAAGGCGGTCTGGGAGATCATGAAGGCCCAGAACTACGGGCGGATCGTGGTCACCACCTCCTCCACCGGCCTCTACGGCAACTTCGGCCAGTCGAACTATGGGGCCGCCAAGCTCGCCCTGATCGGCTTCATGAATACGCTGAAGATCGAGGGCCAGAAGAACAACATCCATGTCAACGCCATCAGCCCCGTGGCCGCCACCCGGATGACCGAGAACCTGATGCCGGCCGAGGTCCTGGCCAAGCTGAAGCCGGAGTACGTGACCCCGGCCGTAGTCTACCTGGTGTCGGAAGAGGCCCCCACCGGGGTCGTCATGACCGCAGGCGCCGGTGCCTTTGCCCAGGCGCGCATCTACGAGACCGAGGGGGTCTACCTCGGCGAGGGCGGACTGTCGGTCGAAGAGGTCCGCGACAACTTCGCCCGCATCACCGACCCCACGGGCCAGCAGGCCTATGTGAACGGCGGCGAGCAGAGCGGGAAGTTCTTCCGCAAGATGCAGGGCGGCTAAGCCGTCCCGATCCGAGGGCCGGCGTTTTCCCCTTGCCCGATAAGGGAGAACCCGGCCTATCTTCGCGCGCCTTGGGAATACCGGGCGCTGTGTGGGAGAAGTCCAGAGTGTCCACGGTCAACCGGTCGCCGACGAACGGAAACCTCAGTCTTCCCGCCGCCATGGCCTTCGCCGCCATCAGCCTGCCCCTCGCCGCCCTCGGACTGTCTGTCGGCGTCCAGCTTCCTCCCTACTTCGCGAGCCAGCTCGGCGTGAGCCTCGCCGTCGTCGGCAACGCCTTCTTCCTGGTGCGCGCGCTGGACATCTGGCTGGATCCGGTAATAGGCCTTCGCATGGACCGAACGCGGACCCGGTTCGGGCGGTACAAGGTCTGGATGGTGGCTGGCGCCCCAATGCTGATCGCCGCCGTCTACATGCTCTACAACGCTCCAAAAGGCGCGACGCAGGTCTACCTGATCGTCTGGCTTCTCGCGATGTACCTGGGCCAGTCCATCATGGGCCTGTCGCACTCGGCCTGGGCGGCGGTCCTGGCCAAGAGCTATGAGCAGAGGTCCCGGATCTTCGGCGTCCTGACCGCCGTGGGCGTGATCGGCTCGCTGACAGCCCTGGCCATCCCGATCCTGCTGGAACAGGGGGGTGCAAAGGACATCAACCCGATCCAGGCCATCGGCTGGTTCGTGATCGTCATGATCCCCATCACCCTCCTGATTGCGGTGATCCCGACCCCGGAGACCATCAGCAAGGACGATGGCGGCCACTTTACACTGGCCGACTATGCCAAGCTGTTCAGCCGCGGAAACGTCATCCGGATCCTGGCGGCAGACCTGTTCATCACCCTGGGGCCAGGCTGGATGGCCGCCCTCTACATGTTCTTCTTCACCAACTCCCGGGACTTCACCCCGACGGGCGCCAGCCTTCTCCTGATGGTTTACATCGTGGCCGGGTTCGTCGGCGCGCCCCTCACGGCGGCCCTGGCGAACAGGATCAGCAAGCACCGGGCCCTGATCCTGACCACCACCCTCTACTCGATCGGCCTGGTCCTGCTGCTGTTCCTGCCGAAGGGGAACTTCATGTTCTTTGTTCCGGCCATGGCCATCGAGGGCGCCCTCGCCGCTGGATTTGGGGTCATGACCCGGGCCATCACCGCGGATATCGGTGATGAACTCCGCCTTGAGGGCGGCCGCGAGCAGATCGGACTCCTCTATGCGCTGACTGCAGCCACCAGCAAACTGGCCGGTGCCTTCTCGATCGGCCTGACTTTCAATGTCCTGGCCTGGATCGGCTACGACGCCAAGGTCGGCGCCACGAACACGCCCGGGCAGATCCTCGGCCTTGAGCTCGCCTACATCGTCGGCCCCATCCTCTTCGTCATGCTCGCGGGTGCCTGCTTCATCGGCTACAAGCTCGACGCCACCGCCCACGCCGAGATCCGCCGCCAGCTGGACGAGCGGGATGGCCACACGGACGTCGTCTACGACGAGGCCGCCGTCCTGGAGGGCCTGACCGGGGAGCCCGGGGGGCATTCCACCGTAAACAAGACCTGACGGTTCAGGCCACCGCCGCCGCCAGGCTGGTGAAGGCCCGGGACGAGGCGCTGTCCGGATGCGCGAGCACCCCCGGCCGGCCTTCATCGCAGGCCGCGCGCAGGGGCGTCTCCAGGGGGATCTCGGCCAGCAGGGGCAGGCCCAAGTGCACGGCCTCGGCCCTCGCCCCGCCCTCCCCGAAGATCGGGATGCGGGTGCCTGTCGAGGGCTCCTCGAACCAGGCCATGTTCTCGATCACCCCCAGCAGGGGCGTTTCGGTCTTGCGGAACATGGCGGCAGCCCGACGGGCGTCGATCAGGGCGATTTCCTGCGGGGTGGAGACAATGAGGACGCCGTCGATCTTCAGCTTCTGCACCAGGGTCAGCTGGATGTCCCCGGTACCCGGCGGCAGGTCGACCACCAGGACGTCGAGGGGTGCGGCCTCCGTGCCCCAGAGCACGTCCTGCACCATCTGACGGGCGGCGGAAGAGGCCATGGGTCCGCGCCAGATCATGGGCGAGCCCTCGTCCACCAGGAAGCCGATGGACATGACCTTCACGCCCCAGGCCTCCAGGGGCACCAGTTTCTTGTCGGCGTTGAAGGCCGGGCGGGAGTCCAGGCCCATCATCCGCGGCGCCGAGGGACCATAGACGTCGGCGTCCAGGAGACCCACGGACAGGCCCCGGGCCGCCAGGGCGGCGGCCAGGTTGACCGAAATGGTGGACTTGCCCACGCCGCCCTTGCCACTGGCGACGGCGATGACCCGGCGGACGTGCGGGGGACGGACGGCCTCCCCGGACGGTGCCGGGCGGGCAGCAGGGTCCTCTGACACGCGTGCGGCAGTCCGGCGCTGGGGCGCGGCGCCCACGGGGGTGACCGTGGCGCTGGGCCGGCCAGCCGGCGCTTCGGCGGTCAGCACCACCTGGGCGCGGATGACGCCGGGCAGGCCGGCGATCAGGGCCTCGGCGGCGTCACGGACAGGCTGGTAGTCGGCCACCTCGCCCGCCGGGACCTCGAGCATGAATCCGGCCCGGCCCGGTGCCAGGATCAGGCCGCGGACGAGGCCAGCGGCGTTGAGGCCCTTGCCGGACTTGGGATCGACAATGCCGTCGAGGGCGGCAAGGAGGGTGGCGCGATCGATGGGAGCGTCGGCGGTCATCGGAAGTCCCTCCTTGCTTGAGGCCTCCATATCCGGTCGCGGGACGGCGAAGACAAGGGGCCAGGTCCCTTGCGGGAGGGCTGGCCAGGGTCGACAAGGGCGATATGCCCCTGCCCCGCCTGCCCCGCGCCGTCATCTTCGACATGGACGGCCTGCTGTTCGACACCGAGTCCCTCTACCGAGACGCCCTGGGTGCCGCGGCCCAGGGGATGGGACGCGACCTGCCCGAGCCCGTCTTCCACAGCCTGATCGGCCTGCCGGGTGAGGCGAGCCGCCCCCTGCTGCTGGACCACTTCGGCGAGGACTTCGACGTCGATGGCCTCTGGGAGGCCTCCACGGAACACTTCCACGCCCTCGCCCGGGGACAGGACTTCCTGAAGGCGGGGGTGCGCGAGATCCTGGACCTGCTGGATTCCCTCTCCCTGCCCCGGGCCATCGCCACCTCCTCCCGGCATGAGGACGTGGCCTTCAACCTGGGCCGGCACGGACTTGAGGGCCGGTTCCACGCCGTGGCGGCCCGCGGGGATTATGCCCGGGGCAAGCCGCACCCGGACCCCTTCCTGGTGGCTGCCCGGCGCCTGGAGGTGGACCCGGCGGCGTGCCTGGCCCTCGAGGACAGCCACAACGGGGTCCGGTCGGCGGCCGCAGCGGGCATGATGACGGTGATGGTCCCCGACCTGCTGGCGCCGACCGACGAGATGGCCGCCCTGTGCGCCCGCATCGTTGACGACCTGCATGCCGCGGCGGACCTGGTCCGGCGCAGCCTCGGGGCGGCCTGAGGCCTCAGTCGCGGACGAACTCGGCCTCGGAGAAGCCCATGAAATAGAGGGCGGCGGTGAGGTCGGCATGGTCGATCTGGGCGTCAGCCTGGGCGGCGACCACCGGCTTGGCGCGATAGGCCAGGCCCAGGCCAGCGGCTTCGATCATGGCCAGGTCGTTGGCGCCGTCGCCGATGGCGGCGGTCTGGGACAGGTCCAGGCCCAGCCTCGCGGCCTCGGAGACCAGGGTGGCAAGCTTGGCCTCGCGCCCGAGGATGGGCTCGGCCACCTCGCCGGTCAGGCGACCCTCGCTGACGAGGAGGCGGTTGGCCCGGTCCTCGTGGAACCCCGCCTGGGCGGCGACCCTGCAGGTGAAAAAGTCGAAGCCGCCTGAGACCAGGACGCAGTGGGCCCCGGAAGCGGCCAGGGTGCGCACGAAGGTGCGGGCACCAGGGTTCAGGCGCACACGCTCGGCGTAGGCGCGCTCGAGCTCCGCCTGGGGCAGTCCCGCCAGCATGGCCACCCGCTCGCGAAGGGCCCCCTCGAACTCCAGTTCGCCGCGCATGGCCCGCTCGGTAATGGCCGAGACCTCCGCCTTGCGCCCGGCGAAGTCCGCCAGCTCGTCGAGGCATTCACAGGCAATGATGGTGCTGTCCATGTCGGCCAGCAGGAGCCGTTTGCGCCGCCCGGCGAGGGGCTGGAGGGCGAGGTCCACCGGCAGGTCGCCGAGGGCGGACCGGACGACCGCCTTCAGCCCGGCCAGGTCAGCAGCCTCGAAGGCGAGGTCCCAGGCTGTTGGGCCAAGGGCGGAGGCCGACTTGACGGACAGGCCGCAGGCTGCGAGCCCTGCCTGCGCCCGGTCGGAAGCGAGGCGGGCGACTTCGGCGTCCTGGCCGACGAGGGTGAGCGCAAGATCCATGGCGTCCCGCATCTGGCTCATCGCCGGCCCGACGGCAAGCGGCAAGTCGGCCCTGGCCGTCCGCCTGGCTGAGGCCGTGGGCGGCGAGGTGATCGGTGCCGACGCCCTTCAGGTCTACCGCGACCTTCCGGTCCTGACCGCCATCCCCGACCTCGCCGAGCGCCGCGGCGTCCCCCACCACCTGGTGGGGGTGGCGGACGCCGCCGATGGCGGGTCCGTGGGCCGTTGGCTGGGCGAGGCCCAGGCGGTCCTGGCCCGGCTTCGCGAGGCCGGAAAGGACGCCATCATCGCGGGCGGCACCGGCCTCTATTTCACGGCCCTCACAGACGGCCTGGCGGAGATTCCCCCCGTGCCCGCAGACGTTCGCGCCCAGGCGACGGAAGCCTTCGACACCGAGGGTGAGCCGGCCTTCCGGATCCGGCTGGCCCAGGTCGATCCGGCCGCGACGGACAGAATCCTGCCCGGGGACCGCCAGAGGCTGGTCCGGGCCCTCGAAGTCTTCCTCGCCACAGGGAAGGCGCTCTCGGACTGGCAGGCCGAAACCCGGGGCGGGCTCGCTCCCGGGGCATGGCGGTCCGTACGCCTGATGCCGTCGCGGCCGGCCCTGTATGCCCGCTGCGATGCCCGGTTCGGCACCATGGCCGCCACGGGCGCCCTTGAAGAGGTTCGCGACCTGGTCGCCCGGGGGCTGGACCCGGCCCTGCCCGCCATGAAGGCTGTCGGCCTGCGGCCCCTGGCCGCCCACATCGCGGGCGAGATGTCCCTGGACTCCGCCCTCGACGCCGGCCGGCGGGAAACCCGCAACTATGCGAAACGTCAGGAGGTCTGGCTGAGGGGCCGGATGGCCAGCTGGCCAACGGTCAACGACCTGGAGGCCGAGGCGCAGTGGAGGTCATTTCTTGCGCTGAACCCTGACTTGACGCCCTGACAGGGGCATGGCACTAGCCATTCCTACTGTTTTTGGAGACGACACATGCGTCGCGCCCTCGTACTTGCCAGGCGGCCTGCCGCGGACTGACACCGTCAGCCGCGACTGGTCGCTTATTTCCGGGCCCCTTGAGGGCCCTTTTTGTTGCCCACGCCCCTCTCTTTCGACCACCCCCCTTCGGACCCCGACTCCCATGACCACCCAGACCCTGACCCCGACCGACGCCGCCACAGAGATCCTGACAGGGGCTGAGATCGTCGTGCGCGCCCTTGTGGACCAGGGTGTTGAGGTCCTTTTCGGCTATCCGGGCGGGGCGGTCCTGCCCATCTACGATGCCCTCTTCAACGAGCCGCGCCTGCAGCACATCCTGGTCCGGCACGAACAGGGGGCGACCCATGCCGCAGAGGGCTATGCGCGCTCGACCGGCAAGCCCGGCGTGGTCCTGGTGACGTCGGGTCCTGGCGCCACCAATGCGATCACCGGCATCGTCGACGCCCTGATGGATTCCATTCCCCTGGTGGTCATCACCGGCCAGGTTGCCACCCACCTGATCGGCACCGACGCCTTCCAGGAGTGCGACACCATCGGCATCACCCGGTCCATCACCAAGCACAACTACCTGGTCAAGAGTCCGGCGGACCTGCCCCGGGTGCTGCACGAGGCCTTCCACATCGCCACCTCCGGGCGGCCAGGACCCGTGGTCATCGACATCCCCAAGGACGTCCAGTTCGGCAAGGCCGCCTACCAGGGGCCTGGCGAGGTGGTGCATGCCCACAACTACCGCCCGCGCACCCAGGGCGACCCGGCCCGGATCGCCGAGGCGGCGCAGATGATCGCCGGTGCCCGCCGGCCCGTCCTCTACACCGGCGGGGGCGTGATCAATGCCGGCCCCCGGGCTTCCGCCCTGCTGAGGGAATTCGCCGCCCTGACCGGCGCGCCGGTGACCTCGACCCTGATGGGCCTGGGCGCCTTCCCGGCCTCGGACGACAAGTGGCTGGGCATGCTGGGCATGCACGGCAGCTTCGAGGCCAACAACGCCATGCATGACTGCGACGTCATGGTGGCCATCGGCTCGCGCTTCGACGACCGGGTCACCGGCAAGCTCGACGCCTTCTCGCCAGGCTCGCGCAAGATCCATATCGATATCGACGCGTCCTCGATCTCCAAGAACGTCCGGGCGGACATCGGCATCATCGGCGACGCCGGCAGCGTGCTGGAGGACCTGATCGCTGTCTGGAAGGCCCGCAACCTGTCCTGCGACGCCGGCGCCCTTGCCGAGTGGTGGCGGCAGATCGAGGCCTGGAGGGCGCGGAAGTCCTTCAGCTACGCGCCCTCGGCCGACAGCATCAAGCCGCAGTACGCCATCGAGCGGCTCTACGCCCTGACCCGGGACAAGGATGTCTACATCACCACCGAAGTGGGCCAGCACCAGATGTGGGCGGCCCAGTTCTTCCACTTCGACGAGCCGAACCGCTGGATGACCTCCGGAGGGCTCGGCACCATGGGCTACGGCCTGCCCGCCGCCGTGGGCGTCCAGCTGGCCCACCCGCAGAGCCTGGTCATCGACATCGGCGGCGACGCCAGCGTGCAGATGACCATGCAGGAGATGTCGACGGCCATTCAGTACGGCCTGCCGATCAAGATCTTCATCCTGAACAACGAGTGGATGGGCATGGTGCGCCAGTGGCAGCAGCTGCTGCACGGCGAGCGCTATTCGCACTCCTACTCGGCCAGCCTGCCCGACTTCGTGAAGTTGGCCGAGGCCTTCGGCTGCCTGGGCCTGCGGGCCCGGACCCCGGCCGAACTGGACGACGCCATCCGCCGGATGATCGACTATCCCGGTCCGGTCATCTTCGACTGCTGCGTGACCAAGGAAGAAAACTGCTTCCCCATGATCCCCTCGGGCAAGGCGCACAACGAGATGATCCTGGCTGAGGACAACCGCGACCTGGGCTCCATCATCGACGACGCCGGCAAGGGACTGGTCTAGCGGGGGGCTTCCCGAAGGACCAGGTCGCCTGCCGGCCCTGGGACCGGTAGGGCGTCCAGACCGCCCCGGTCCAGCCAGTCCAGGCCATCGGCGAGGGACAGGATGACCGGCTGGCGGTGATGGATGCGGGCCATGTCCGCGCCGGCTGGACGGGTAATGACGGCGAAGCTGTCCAACCCTTCCGGCAGGTCGGCGGGGTGGGACCGGGCGCAGAGGCCGGCGAGGAAACGCACAGGCCCCGAGGCCCCGTCCTCGGGCCAGGAGACCTCCCAGCGCCGCTTGGGCTGACTCTTCCGCCAACCGGGAGGGGCGTCATACTCAAAGACCGAGGTTAGGGGGGCGAGGCAGCGGCCCGTGCGAACCGACTCCCGGAAGGAGGCGGTCGTCGCCGCCGTCTCGATCCGGGCGTTGGTGCACATGGCCTTCCAGTCTGAAACGGGGCCCTTGTGGAAGCCAGGCACCAGCCACCAGCGCGCCTCCAGGCCCTCGAGCCCGGAGCCATCCCGGGTGCGGCGCAGGATTGGTGCCCGGTCGGTGGGCCGGAAGGACCTGTCGGGCGGACGGTTGGGTTCGGCATCCGACCAGAGGACGTCGTGCCCAGCCCCTCGGAAGGCGGCGTCATAGTCGGCGCGCCGGACCTTCAGCTGGTATTCGTTACACATGCGCCAGGCCCGCCCGCCCCGAGGCGCCCCGAAGCGTCTCCAAACACCTGAGGGCGCGTTCGCTCAGGCCCTCCAGAGTTTTACTCCCTTCAGTCATGTCCATATCACCCGGCTAGTATTGGAAGCAGGCGGCCTCGCCGCGGGCCCCAGGCGATCACCATGGCGATGCACCCGCCCTGTGACATCATCCTGATGGAACTGAAGATGCCCGGGATGGACGGCTTTGCCGCCTCAAGAGCGATCCGCCAGCGCTCCCAGGTGAAGACCGCCGCCCGCGCCCGGGTCAGGCCTTGATTTTCAAGGCGCCCAGGTAGTCGCGCTTGCCCAGGGGCGCGCCCTTCTGCCGGAGGATGTCGTAGGCGGTCGCGGCATGGAAATGCAGGTTTGGGAGCGAGAAGGACATCAGGAAACCTTCTGCGGTGAAGGGGATCTGGGACTGCCCGATCCTGAAAATCACCTCGCGGCCCTCCAGGGCGTTGACCTCGTCCGCCGACAGGGCTTTCAGGCGGGCGTGGGCGTCGGCGACCAGGCCCTGCAGGCCGGCATAGTCGAGCTCCTGGGGTGCCGGCGGCCCGAAGACGCCGGCCCGGGCGCCCTCGATGGCGTTGATCGAATGGTGGACCACCGAGAGAAGCTGGAAGCGGAAGGGGAACATGTCATCCGCCAGGCGCGCCTCGACGATCTCATCGGCGCTGATCCCCGCATCCTGGCTCCAGGCGCGGCCCTTCTCGAGGAAGGCGGAGACGGCGCCAACGGTCTGCAGCATGGAGCCTACGCTCACGTCATAAAGTGAAATCGCCATTTCCTGATCTCCGCGTTCAAAGGGCCGACAGCCTGGATTGGGAACAATCGCCGTGGGACAAGCTTTTCTTCACGGTTGAGACCCATTCTGTCCAGACCGGACGTTCGGGAGCCGGTCGGATCGGACGCCGGAACCAGGCGAGATGCCGAAACAAATCAAAGTTCTGAAATCAAACCCACGCCGGGAAGCGTTGGGCCGGTGGGTCCGGCGCGCGATCTCCGACCGCGGCGGCCAGGATTCCCTGGCCGCGACAGCGGTCGCGGTCGGGGTCGCGCCCTACATCGGGCCCCGGATGGCGCTCGCCTGGCTGGCCTTCGTTGTCGCCACGGCTGTCGCGGAGTACCTCGTCACGGCGGGCGGGCTTAAGCGCCGCCGCCTGGGAGACCTTCTGGAGCTCGCGCGGAGCGTAGCCGGGGCAGGCTTAGGTCTCTATCTCTTATCGACCCCCTTCAAGGATGCGACCATTGTGGCCGTCGCGCTCTGGGGATCCATGGCCTTCCGCGCCATCGTGGTCGATTATCGCCGAACAGGCCAGCTCTGGATCCGGTTCGGCCCGGTCCTCATGGCCTTTTTCTGGCGTCAGTTTAACCTCTTCTACGAGGATGTCCGGGCGGGCGAAATCGGGTTGGCGTTGGCGGACATCGCTGGACTGGTCTTCATCTTAGCGGCCCTGAGTGCGGTCTACGTGACACTTCAGGAGCGCCGAAGCGCATACGTGCGGGTCCTGGCGGAGAGCCAGGACAAAACCGTTCAGGTCGCCGATGCGCACAGGGTCGCCCTGCTTGCGGAACAACTGGTGGGATCGGGACACTTCCGGCTCGACATGCGGACCGCGGAAGCAAGCTTCTCCGATGGTTTCTTTGACCTCTACGGCTGGGACAAGTCCGAGGGTGCCGCTGGGCTTGACGACATCTTGTTGTTGCATGATCCCGCTGACCAGACCCGGATCCGGGAAATGGTCAGCGAGGTGATCAATTCAAAGCAGCCTATGCGCATCGAGACCCAGGCCACGCTGAGGGATGGCCGCCGGAAGGTCATGCTGACACAGA
>CAIZKE010000084.1 GCA_903933475.1 uncultured Alphaproteobacteria bacterium
CAGGTCGCGGACATAGAGCCGCGGCTGGGTCGCCTCGCGGCGGACATAGGCGATCTTCTTGCCATCGGGTGAAGGCGTGGGGCGCACGGCGCCGCCTTCGCCGCCGATCACGCTCTCGGTCTTGCCGGTCTCGAGGTCATAACGATCGATCGCGAACAGCGCGTTGTTGCTGTCCTGTGCGTACTGGAAAATCGGACCCGGCGTGGTGTTGCGCGTGAAGTAGACGTGCCTGCCATCCGGCGCGAAGATCGGCTCGCCCAGTTCCTTCTGGTGCTGTTCGCTCGGGCGCTTGACCAGCAGCACCCCGTCCCCACCCGAGACGTGGTACATCCAGACCTCGCCCGTACCGAGGGAGCGCTGGGTGGTGAAGTGCTTCTTGGCCACGATGTACTGGCCATCCGGGCTCCAGCTTGCCTGGTTGAGCAGGCGGAAGCTCTCATTGGTGAGCTGGCGCTTGTCGCTGCCGTCGCGGTTCATGATCCAGATGTTGTCGCCGCCGCCGCGGTCGGACGTGAAGGCGATCCGCCGGCCATCGGGGGAGAAACGCGGCTGGGTTTCGTAAGGCAGGCCTTCGGAGATCCGCGTCGGCGTACCCCCGCCGATCGGCATTGTGTAGATGTCGCCCAGCAGGTCGAAGACCAGGGTCCGCCCGTCGGGGCTGACATCCAGGTTCATCCAGGTGCCTTCCTCGACCGCAATCGGCACCTGGCGCACCTTCATTCCCGGCGGTGCGGAGACGTCCCATTTGGGCGCATCCTTGGCGTCCTGGGCATGCGCGGCGGCGGGAAAGGCGGCGGCGAGGCCAAGTGCCAGGGCCATCCGCGAGGCGGTGCGGGCAAGAGTCTTCATCAGGAATTCCCCAGTGTGGCCCAGGAGTGTCGATCCAGGGCCAGAACTGTCAATCAACGCATCCGCGAGCACCCTCGCCGCCAGGCAAGGTTGATCAGTATCGCGCAGAGTCAGACGCGCTTGTCCACCGTCAGGCCGGACCGCCGGCGGGGCGCCCCTGCGAACCCGCCGGCCTCATGGCCTACCGCCCGGTTGGCACGTCCTTGAAGGCCACATCCTTGTCCAGGCGGATGTCGCCGGGCAGGCCCAGGACGCGCTCGGCGATGATGTTGCGCAGGATCTCGTCCGTGCCGCCGGCGATGCGAAGGCCCGGGGCCATCATCAGGGAGCCGTGGAAGCCGCCCGACAGGGGGGCGAGGTCCGGGTCGTTGATGATGCCGTACTGGTCCAGCATCTCCACCGCCTCATTGGCCAGGTCCTGCATGAGGGTGGCCGCCACGACCTTGCCAATGGAGCTCTCGGGGCCGGGGGTCTGGCCCTTGGACAGGGCGGTCATGGTCCGGTTGCGGGCATGGCGCAGGCCCTCGGACTGGACGTACCAGTCCGCCAGCTTCTCGCGGACCGCACTTTCCTGGAGCAGGGGGGCGCCGTCGGAACCGGTGGTGTCGCGCGCCGCCTCGAGGAACTGGGACCAGCCCGTCCCCGTGGCGCCGCCGACGGCCAGACGCTCGTTCATCAGGGTCACCAGCGAGA
>CAIZKE010000085.1 GCA_903933475.1 uncultured Alphaproteobacteria bacterium
GCCTCGTCGCGCAAGGCGGCATTGATGTCAGCCGAGGCGATGCCCGCGCTGGCTGCGAGGCGGTTGATGGCGCCTTCGTTGAGGGTCCTTTCCACCATCATGGCTTCATGGAAGTCCAGGCCGCCTGCGCGTCCGCCTGGGGTCAGCGCCGTGCGCGCGGCGAGGTCGGAGGCACCGCCGAAGATGGGGAATTCCTTCAGCACCAGGCGGATGTCCTTGTTGCCGCGGACCAGGGCCGCGACTTCCGGGGCGATGGTCTTGCAGTAGCCGCAGCGGTAGTCGAAAAACTCGACGACCGTGATCTTCCCACCGGGATTGATCACCACGTCCCTCGGATCGCGCTCCAGGGCCTTCCGATTCTCAGCTACCGACTTTCGGGCGTCTTCGGACTGCTGGGCAATCTTCTTTTCCTGCAGCTTGCCAGCCATATCCTCCAGCAATTCAGGGTGTTCGAGCAGATAGCCCCTGACGGGCGGGCCGAGAACTGCGTCGAACGCCTTCTGGCAGCCTCCGAGGGCGAGGGCGGCGGCAAGGGCGAGGGCTGGGGCGGCGGCTTTCATGACGGCAACATAGGGTGGCTCAGCGCGGTGTGAAGCCCTATCCGGGCCCGCGCGCCCCGCGAACCTGCCTATCGTTCTCGGTCGCGAGCACGATGTCGTTGGCGCGGCGCCATTCCGGCGTGTTCCGCTCCAGCAGATCCCTGGCCCGAAGGGCGAAGATCAGGGCCTGGCGGCGGTCGCCCTCGATGTAGTTGTACTCGGCGGTGGCATAGCGGGCGAGGCCATCCCGACTGCGCGAATCATAGGCCTGGGCAAGAAGTCTCCAGGCGATGGAGTTCTCATCGTCCTGGTCCAGGGCCGTCTTGAGTTCGTGGATTCCCTCGTCGATCTTGGCGGGATCAGGCAGGGCGATGAGGGTCTGGCCGAGGTTGACCCTCAGCAGGGGCCCGTCGGGCTTGAGGGCCACGGACCGGCGCTGCGGCGCCTCGGCCTCGGCCGTCCGGCCAAACTCGAAGAGGATCTGTCCCTTGAGTTCCCAAAGATAGGGATTGTCGGGCTGCTCCTTGAGGAGGGCTTCGATCAGCTTGAGGGCCCGATCGGGTTCCTTGAGCTGGTACTGGGCGATCGCGCAGGCATAGCGGGTTGGATAGTCGGCCTTGGGCTCGGCGCACTTCACCACCGCGAGGTTGGGATTGATGAAGCCCTGCAGCTTGGCCTTCATGATGGCGTGGCGGTTGAGGCTTTCCGGGGTATCGAGAGTTTCAAAGTGCGACAGTTTCTCGACACGCGCCCTCAGGGCCTCGATCCGGTCGGAACTCAGCGGGTGGGTTCGGAAGTAGGCGAACCTTCGAGCCTCGGAAAACACTTCCTGGTAGCGGAAATTGTCGAAGAAGGTCACCAGGCCCTTCCCGGAGAGCCCGGCAGATTCGAGGTAGGTTGCACCGGCCTGGTCGGCCCGGCTTTCCTGTTCGCGGTTGTAGCCCATGGCGCCGAGGGCGCCGAAGAAGCTGGCGTTCGCCGCCAGGATTGCGCCGGCCTCGACATTGCCAGCCAGGGCCGCCAAGACGCCGAGACCCATGGTCAGCAGGAAGGGTTTGAGCCCGGCCTGTGACCCCTCTTCGGAACGCGCCGAGTGGCCGCCCGCCAGGTGGGCCACTTCGTGGGCGATGACGCCCTGGAGCTCATTGGGCGTCTTGGTCTCGAGGATCAGGCCGGTGAAGACGCCCATGACGCCAGGCCCGGCAAAGGCGTTCAGGTCCTTGGATCCCAGGAGAAGAATGCGGATCGTTTCCGATTCCAGGCCAGCGGCCTTGAACAGGGGCGCGGAATCCAGTCTCAGCGTCTCCTCGATCTCCGTGTCGCGGATCAGGGACAGGGGCTCGCTCTGCGCCAGGGCGACAGACGGAACAAGGCTCTGGGAAAGGGCGGCCGCGAGGCTTAGCCCCACGGCCAGACGCTTTCCTAGGTGCACACGGCGGTGGCCGCCCATGGCGAGTCTCCTGGTGTTGCGCCCCGAGCCCCCTGAAGGCTAGCCCGTCAGCCGCGACGCCACCAGCCCTTGCGCGGCTTAGGCGGTGGGGCCGTGATCTCAGCGGGGTCCGGTTCGCGCGTCGCCGGGACGGGATCGATTACCTCCGGCGCAGGTTCGACCTCCTGCACAGCAGGCTGCGCTGGCTCTGAAACTACCTCGACAGGATCCGCCTCGACGGCCTCAGCCGCCTCAACCGGTGCGCGGGCGCGGGAACGCCGCGCCCTTGCAGGCTTTGCAGGCAACTCGGCCGGCGCTTCGGTCTCAGGAGACAGGGGCTGCGCCTCAGGGACTGAGGCCTCATTGGCTAGAGTCTCAGTGACGAGGGTCTCAGGCATCCCGGTCTCTTGGGCTTGGCCCTCCGGGACTTCAATTTCGGCAGCCTGGGCGGCCTGAGCTTCAACCCCGGCATCAGAGCCTTCCTCCCGGCGACCACGTCCGCGACCGCGACGGGGCCGACGGGCGCGCTCGGGTTCGGCCTCGGGCAGTTCAACCCAGATATCCGCGGAGTGCGCCTCTGAGGTAGCCAAGGGCTGCACGGCACCCTGTAGCCGGGCTTCAGCCGCTGGCTCCTGGCTGTCCTGCGAGGGGTCGAACCAGATGAAGGGGTTGTCATCGTAGGGCACCCAGGGCCGGGTCCAGGCGTAGGCGTCCTGCGGACGCCCATCCTCGCGGGAGCGTCTTCCACCCCTGCGCCCGCGCCGCCGCCGGCGGCCGCCCTGGCCGTCATCCTCTTCATCATCACGGTTCTCGCGGGGTGCCTCAGGCGCCGTTCCGGCGACCCTCGGCTCGACGTCCCGCCGTCCGCGACGCCTGCGCCGGCGGCCCCGGCGATCGCCAGAGTCTTCGCGCTCGCTGGAGTCTTGGCGACCGCCATCGGATTCACCGGCCTCCTCGTCGTCCTCGTCGACAAGGATTTCCTCCTCATCGTCGGCATCGTCCTCATCCTCGATCTCGTCCTCGAATTCCTCGTCCGCAGGCGTGTAGGGCTCGAGGGACCGGGGCGCCGAGGGGGTGTCCACGGCCCGCGCCTGGTCTGACGTGCGCTCAAGGGCGAAGTCCGCATGCGGCAGGGTCTCGTCGACCACGACCGAGATGAAGACGCCCTGCTCCGCGTGCAGTCGGGACAGATGACCGCGCTTCTCATTGAGGATGTAGAGCGCCACAGACCGCGGCGCCCTTAGGGTGATCTCGCCAGATCCCTTCAGGGCCTCCACCTCAGCGGCTCTCAGGGCGCCGAGGGCACTGGATTCCACCGACCGCACCCGGCCGGTTCCAGCGCATTGCTCGCAGACATGGGTGGTGCCTTCCAGCAGGCTGGACCGGCGCCGCTGCCGCGACAGTTCCATGAGCCCGAAGCTGGAGATCCGCCCCACCTGAATCCGTGCGCGGTCGTCCTTGAGGGCATCCTTCAGCTTCTTCTCGACGGCGCGGTTGTTCTTCGACTCATCCATGTCGATGAAGTCGATGACGACCAGGCCGGCCAGGTCACGCAGCCGGAGTTGCCGGGCGGTTTCCTCGGCAGCTTCCATGTTTGTCCGGAGAGCCGTGGCCTCGACATTCCGCTCGCGTGTGGCGCGGCCAGAATTGACGTCGACGGCGACGAGGGCTTCGGTCTGGTTGATCACCAGGTAACCGCCGGACTTCAGCGGGACCACGGGGGTGTAGATCTGGGCCAGATAGTCTTCGACATTATGCCGAACGAAAAGGGGCGTCGGCTCGCGGTAGTGCTGAACCTTGCGGGCCTGGGAGGGCATAAGCATCCGCATGAAATCGCGGGCCTCCCGGAAGCCCGCCTCTCCCTCGACCAGGACTTCGTCGATGTCCTTGTCGTAGAGGTCGCGGATGGTCCGCTTCACCAGGTCCTCTTCCTCGTAGATGAGGGAGGGTGCCACGGAATGCAGGGTGGTCTCGCGGATGTTCTCCCACATCCGCAGCAGGTAGTCGTAATCGCGCTGGATCTCGGCCTTGGTGCGCTTGGCTCCGGCTGTGCGGACAATCAGGCCCATGCCGTCCGGAACGTCTAGCCCCTGGACGACGGTCTTCAGGCGCTTGCGGTCCGTGATCGAGGTGATCTTCCGGGAGATGCCACCGCCGCTGGCGGTGTTCGGCATGAGCACGCAGTAGCGTCCGGCCAGCGACAGATAGGTGGTCAGGGGCTGCGCCCTTGTTGCCGCGCTCTTCCTTGACGACCTGGATGAGCATGATCTGGCGGCGACGGATCACCTCCTGGATCTTGTAGCGACGCATCAGCCGCCGGCGACGCCGGGCGACCTCCTGCTCCATGACATCGTCATCGTCCCCCGAAAGGGTCTCGGCGGCGTCCTCGCCGTCCTCGCTGTCGTCATCAGGACGGGAGGCTGCGACCTCGTCGTCGTCATCATCTGCGGCCGCTTCGGCCATCAGCGCTTCACGGTCGGCGACCGGAATCTGGTAGTAATCGGGGTGGATCTCGTTGAAGGCGAGGAAGCCGTGTCGGTTGCCGCCATACTCGATGAAGGCGGCCTGGAGCGAAGGCTCCACCCGAGTCACCTTGGCGAGATAGATGTTCCCGCGAAGCTGTTTGTGGCTCTTGCTCTCGAAATCGAACTCTTCAATTCGATTTCCGTCGATCACCGCCACGCGCGTCTCTTCGGCGTGGGCAGCATCGATAAGCATCTTCTTTGACATAAAGGTCTCCGGAGCGCGCCTCAGGGCCGAAGCCCGGGCTGCGCCTGTTGGGGCGAGGGTCGCGCAGGTCGTCGAACCGCGCGTCTGTGACGCGGATATCGACCGGCCGGGTTTTGGCTCGAGCTGCGCAGCCCATGGCGAGTTTCCAGTTTTGCGGACGCTCGCCGTCCGCAGCGGGAGCCCCGAGACTGCCGGGCGCTGGGCCACGTGCAGGCCATCGGCGGACCCGTACTCGATCGCACCACGGCGCGACCGAAGGCTCCAATTGCAGCAAAATAGCCGCGGGCGCCAGTAAAAGATCGGGGCAGGCCAGCTTCCCAGCGTCCTTAACGATTTCACTACGCCCTTGCATTAGTGTGTCCAGGACCTGCAGCAGGCGGGAAATGAAGGAAAAAGTCCTGGTGGTGTGGATGTCTGAAAGGCGGTGGCGCAAGGTTTGGCTTCTCCTGGCTGTGGCCGGGTGGGGTCTCCTTTTCCTCGTCGCACCCACCGTGAGCCAGGCGGCAGACCTCCGATCCGTCCGCCTCGGTGGCGATTCCGTTTCCACTCGTCTGGTGCTCGACCTCTCCGGTGAGGCGGCGGGGCGCCTACTGTCCGACGCCGGTGGAAAAATTGTCGTCTCCCTCGCCGATGCGGAGGTCGAAGCCCCGCTGCGTGGGCCCGGGCGGGGTCTGGTCCGGGCCTGGTCCGTCACGCCCCAGGCGGGAGGCGGTGCCCGGCTGTCGGTCGAGACTGCAGCGGGCGTTACGGTCCGCCGGCGCTTCCTGCTGCCGCCCGGTGAAGGTTCGCCCGGCTATCGATACGTCATAGACTTCGAGATGGCTTCGACGGTTCAAGCCCCGGGGGGCACCGTCCGGCTTACGTCCCTGCGGGAGACTTCGGCCACCGCCGCTGCGTCCCCGCGGAAGACCACCAAGACCCGGCGGGACTCCCGCAAGATCGTTGTCATAGACGCCGGCCATGGCGGAAAGGATCCCGGCGCCCTTGGGAGCGACCACCGGGAAAAAGACCTGACCCTTGCCTCTGCCCTGGCCCTGCGCGACCGGCTCCATCGCACCGGGCGCTATCGGGTCGTGATGACCCGCGACCGGGACGTCTACGTGCCCCTCGAGACCCGGGTGCAGATCGCCCGTACAGCCAACGCTGACCTTTTCATTTCCCTGCATGCGGACTCCGGGCCTGATGAGACGGTCCGCGGAGCCAGTGTCTACACCCTGGCGGACAGGGCGGTTGGCCGGTCCGCACGGCTTGTCACCCGCGACGACTGGTTCATGAAGGCCGGCTACCACTCCGACCAGAGCGTCTCGGGCATCCTGTTCGACCTCACCCAGAGGGCGACCAAGAACCGGTCCGCGACCTTTGCCCAGATCCTCCTTGACGAGGTCGGCGATGACCAGGCCCTGCTGCGGCGCAGTCACAGAGAGGCCGGTCTCGCTGTTCTCCTGGCGCCGGACGTCCCCGCCGTCCTCCTGGAGATGGGCTTCATAACCAATCCCGACGACCAGGCCCTGCTCGCCGATCCGGCCTCGCGTGGCCGGCTTGTCGGCGCCGTCGCCAGCGCCATCGAGGCCTATTTCAGGAACGACGTGCAGGTGGCTTCCCGATAGCTGGGACGGTGCCAGAATCCGTCTTCCCCTTTTTCGAAACGCGCCCTAGACGATGGAGCTTGTGGACGCGTGGGCGTCTGCGGAGGCGTCCCTGTCGTGCAGTCCCCGAAAAGATGGCTGGCCATTGCTGGGGTGACCCTGCTCAGCCTCGTGGCGGTTGGGGGCGTGGCCATCGCCATCTACACGGCCTGGCTCTTTCATGACCTTCCAGACGCCGGCGACCTCGTGGACTACCGGCCGCCGACCTCCACCCGCGCCTACGCCTGGGATGGCACCCTGATCGGGGAATTCAGCCGCGAGCGGCGCATATTCGTGCCCTATGACAACATACCCCCGCACCTGGCCCTGGCCTTCCTGGCCGCGGAGGACCGGTCGTTCTTCAAACACAAGGGGGTCGATCCCGCGGGTCTCGCCAGGGCTCTTGGCCGGGCCGTCCCAAGCCTGATCCAGGGACGTCGCCTGCAGGGTGGGTCCACCATCACCCAGCAGGTCGCGAAGAATGTCCTGTTGACCAACGACGTCACCCTCGGGCGGAAGTTCAAGGAAGCGCTCATCGCCCGCCGCCTGGAGGAGACCCTCACCAAGCAACAGATCCTTGAGCTCTACCTGAATGAAATCTGGCTCGGGTACAGGTCTTTTGGCGTCGGTGCCGCCGCCTACAACTATTTCGGCAAGTCGATCAGCGATGTCAGCCTCTCCGAGGCGGCCTACCTGGCGGCCCTGCCCAAGGGGCCGGACAACTATCATCCAATCCGACGCAGGGCTCAGGCGATCACCCGGAGGAACTGGGTCCTGGACCAGATGGCCGAGGCCAAATGGATCACCGCCGAGGCCGCAGCCCGGGCCAAGGCGGAGGACCTCGTGGTCCAGGCTGCGCCGGTACGGACCCGCTATCGCGATGCCGACTACTTTGTCGAGGAGGTCCGCAGGCAGGGAAGGGCGGTCCTGGGCGACCGGCTGGATTCGGGCGGCCTCTATGTCCGCACGACGCTGGATCCTGAGATCCAGACCCACGCCCGACGCGCCCTCATGAATGGTCTCGAGGTCTATGACCGGCGTCACGGCTGGCGTGGAGCCTTTGCGCGGACCACCTATGGGCCAGGCTGGGAAGCTGCGGCGGCCGGGTTCCGCGCCCCCTCGGAGCGACGGGACTGGGAAGTGGCCATCGTGACGGATTCCAGCGGCAGGGGGGTCCGGATCGAGATCCGCAAGGATGCCGCCCGCGGTTGGCTAGCACCGGCCGATGTCGCCTGGGCCCGCGGCGGGAAAGGTCTGAACGTCGGCGACCTCATCTTCGTCGCCCCCGATGCGGGTGGAGGCTTCCGCCTACGGCAGATTCCGGCCGTCAATGGTGCCCTTGTCGTCGTCGAGCCTGCGACAGGACGGGTCCTGGCCCTCGTGGGCGGATACTCGTTCTCGCTCTCCAACTTCAATCGGGCGACACAGGCGCTTCGCCAGCCCGGTTCGACCTTCAAACCCTTCGTCTACGCCGCGGCGCTGGAAAACGGCTATACGCCGGCCAGCACCGTCCTGGATTCCCCGATCACTGTTGCGGGTCGCGACGGCGAGGCCTGGTCCCCGGAGAACTATTCCCGGTCCTACTATGGCGCCATGCAACTGCGACGCGGCCTTGAGCTCTCCCGGAACACGATGACCGTCCGCCTCGCGCAGGGCGTGGGCATGAAGAAGGTCCGGGACACCGCCGTCCGCATGGGCGTGGTCCCGCGCATGCAGCCTGTCCTGGCCATGGCCCTCGGTGCCGGCGAGACGACTCCGCTCGCCATCACCTCGGCATACGCCGCCTTCGTGAATGGCGGGCGTAGGGTGGAGCCACACCTGATCGAGCTCGTCCAAGACCCCAAGGGACGCACTGTCCTGAAGGCCGACAGTCGGGATTGCCCCCGCTGCGACGCTGTCTTCACGGGTGCCGAGAGCCCGCGTATTGCTCCAGGAGGCGAGCAGGTGCTGGATCCCATCACCGCTTACCAGGTCACCTCCATGCTGCAGGGAGTCGTCCAGCGTGGGACCGCTGCGGTGGTCTCCTCGCTCGGCCGCCCGATTGCCGGAAAGACCGGGACAACCAATGACTACCGCTCGGCCTGGTTCATCGGCTACACGCCGCAAATGGTCGTGGGCGTCTTCGTCGGGTTCGATGATAACCGCAGCCTGGGCGAGGGTGAGTCCGGGACCCGGGCTGCGGTCCCGATCTTCATGGACTTCATGAAGGGGGCGGCCAAGGACCTTCCCAGGACGGACTTCAAGGCGCCGCGCAATGCCAAGTTTGTAAACATCAACGGCATTCGCGAGGCCTTCCGTCCCGGGACGGAACCGAAGATCGTGGTGACACCCTCGGCACTCACGCGCGAGGGGCTTCCGGTGAGGCCTCTCACATACGACGAGCTGAACCGCCGCTCTGGCGAAACGCAGCCGGCCCCGGAGCGCCGGCCGGACGAGATGAACGGATTGTATTAGGAGGGCGTCCGCGCTAAGCCGCGCGCCCGGGTTCCAGGAGAATTCCCATGAGAGCGGATGTCGAGGCCGCGAAGGCTGACATCGAGCAGACGATTGCTCTGCTCAGGAGGCGTCTTTGACTGGGATGTCGCACTCCGTAAACTTCATGAGCTGAACGCCCGGGTCGAGGATCCGACGCTCTGGGACCGTCCCGGCGAGGCCCAGGCACTGAGTCGCGAACGGTCC
>CAIZKE010000086.1 GCA_903933475.1 uncultured Alphaproteobacteria bacterium
AACCAGGCCTGTCTGGACCACACCTTCACCGGGCGGATGACCAGCTGCCTGGTCAATCCCCGGGCCTGCTACGAGACCGAGCTGGTCTATGAGAAGACCGCAGCGCCCAGGTCCGTCGCCGTGGTCGGCGCGGGGCCTGCGGGCCTGGCCTACGCCACCGTCGCCGCCGAGCGCGGCCATCGGGTCACCCTGTTCGAGGCGGCCAGCGAGATCGGCGGCCAGTTCAACCTGGCGAAGAAGGTCCCCGGCAAGGAGGAGTTCTCCGAGACCCTCCGCTACTACGCCCGGAGGATCGAGGTACTGAAGATCGACCTGAAGCTGAACACCCGGGCCGACACCCGCAGCCTGGTCAACGGCGGCTTTGACGAGATCGTCATCGCCACCGGCATCACACCGCGCAGGCCCGACGTGCCGGGTATCGATCACCCCATGGTGGCCAGCTACATCGACGTCATCAACGGTAAGGCGAAGGTGGGGAAGAAGGTCGCCATCATCGGCGCCGGCGGCATCGGCTTCGACGTGGCCGAACTGGTCAGCCACGCCGGGGTCTCGGCCTCCATGGACGTGGACGTCTTCGCCGCAGAGTGGGGCATCGACTTCAAGAACCATCCCCGGGGCGGCGTCACCGGCGTGGTCCCCCATGTGGAGAAGGCCGACCGCACAGTCACCCTCCTGCAGCGCAAGTCCGAGTCCCTGGGCCGGTCCCTGGGCAAGACCACGGGCTGGACCCACAAGGCGACCCTGCAGAAGCGCGGCGTGCAGATGATCGGTGGCGTGACCTACGAGAAGATCGACGATGCGGGCCTGCACGTCCTGATCGGTGATGAGCCGCGGGTCATCGAGGCCGACACCATCATCGTCTGCGCCGGCCAGGACCCCCTGCGCGCCCTGCACGACGAGCTGGCCGCCCTGGGCGTGGCCTCTACCCTGGTGGGGGGCTCGGACGTGGCGGCAGAGCTGGACGCCAAGCGGGCGATCAACCAGGCCAGCCGGCTGGCCGCCGCCATCTGATTTCAACAACCGGTCGGGGCCCCGGAGCATTTAAGGCATTGTCTTGACGGAGGGGCAGGGCTGGGTTTGAGTCTGCCGTCCGCAGGCTGGCGGCACTGCTGCGAAAGGTCGCAGACAGTGTCCGGGATGGCCCGACGGGGGGAATAAAATGAGTGTGGACTCCACAGTCGGCGGCCCGCCCGGCCCGAGGATCGAGACGACCAAGCCCTCCCTCTGGACCAAGGTCTCCTACGGCTTCGGGGCCGTCGCCTTCGGGGTCAAGGACAACGGCTTCAGCTACTTCCTGCTAATCTTTTACAGTCAGGTCATCGGGCTGGACGCGCGGCTTGTCGGCCTCGCCCTGACCATCTCCCTCATCGTCGACGCCTTCTTCGATCCCATACTCGGCTACTGGTCCGACAATCTGCGCTCGAAGTGGGGCCGGCGGCATCCCTTCATGTACGCCGCTGCCATCCCGATCGCGGCCACCTACTTCCTGCTCTGGAGCCCGCCCAAGGGCTGGCAGGACTTCCACCTCTTCCTCTACCTCCTGGTCCTGTCGATCATCGTGCGCATGATGATCTCGATCTACGAGATCCCCAGCACGGCCCTGGCACCGGAACTGACCGACGACTACGACGAGCGCAGCTCCCTTCAGGCCTACCGCTCCTATTTCGGTTGGACGGGCGGGAACGCCATGTCGGTGTTCAACTTCATCGTCCTCTTCCCGCTTTTCGCGACGGCAGCCATCCCGAACGGCCAGTTCAACCCGGAGGCCTACCGGACCTACGGCATGATCACTTCCGGCCTTCTGCTGATCTCGGTCCTGGCGTCCACGATGGGAACCCACAGCCGGATCCTGCACCTGAAGCCGGCACCGCCCAAACGCGTCCTGGGCCCAGCGACCATCTTCAAGGAGATCTTCGAGACCCTATCGAACAGGTCCTTCCTGGCCCTCTTCATCTCGGCCATCTTCGGCTCGATTGCAGGGGGGCTGTCCGCAGCCCTCGCCTTCTACTTCTATACCTACTTCTGGAACTTCAGCACGGCGCAGTCGGGCCTGATCACCAGCGGCGTCTTCGTCTCGGCGATCCTCGGGGCCGTCCTGGCCCCCATTATCAGCCGGACCATCGGCAAGAAGAAAGGCGCGATCATCATCGGCCTGATCGCCTTCCTGGGCTCGCCCATGCCCGTCGTCCTTCGCCTTCTGGGCGTACTGCCGGACAATTCGAGCCCCGTCGTCTTCTGGTTCGTCTTCTTCACCACCATGATCGATGTGGGCCTGATCATCTGCTTCCAGATCCTCTCCGGGTCCATGATGGCGGACCTGGTCGAACAGGCGGAGATCAAGACCGGACGACGGTCAGAGGGCGTCTTCTTCGCCGCCTCGGCCTTCATCCGGAAGGTGGTGGGAAGCATTGGGCCGCTCGCCGCCACCTTCATCCTGACCATTGCAGGCCTTAAGGCGGGGGCCGATCCCAGCCAGGTCTCCGAGGAGACCGTATTGCGGCTGGGCATGTTCTACGTACCCGCCATCCTGACCCTATGGATGATCATGCTGGCGATCATGTCGACCTACACCATCACCCGGGGTGGCCACGAGGCGAACCTGCGCACCCTGGCTGAGATGAAGGGCAAGGAAGGCGACGGCGGCGACGACTGAGCCGCCGCCGGCCCTGGCCTCAGGCCACCAGTCCCTGCAGGGCCGCCGCCTCGGCGCGGACGGCCTGGGGGCCGCCCAGGACCTGGCGGTTGAAGCCAATGCGCTTGAACCAGTAGTGCAGGCCGACGAGGTCGGTGAAACCCATGCCCCCGTGCACCTCGGTGGCGGTGCGGGCGACGAAGGTCCCCACCTCTGACAGGTGCGCCTTGGCGTGGCAGGCCATGACCGAGGCCTCCTCCGGCAGGTGGTCGAGGGCGTGGCCGGCGTACCAGACCAGGGCGCGGCAGGGCTCCAGCGAGGCCGCCATTTCGGCGCACATGTGCTTGACCGCCTGGAAGCTGGCGATGGCCCGGCCGAACTGGACCCGGCCCTTGGCGTAGGCCACCGCCTGGTCGAGCATCTCCTGGGCCGCGCCCAGGGTGTCGGCGGCCAGCATGACCCGTCCGGCGTCGATCATGGCGCGGACGGCGGCGGGGGCGTCGCCGGCCTTCAGGGGCTCGGCGGGGACACCGTCGAGGACGAGCTCACCCGTCGGGCGGCTGGCATCGATGGTCCGGAAGTCGGTGCGGGTCAGGCCCGGGGCGTCGGCGGCCACCAGGTGCAGGTCGCGCGCGCGGTCGGCCAGGATGTAGAGGTCAGCCTCGTAGTCGACGACGAACTGGGCCCGGCCGTACAGCCGTCCGTCCCGCGCCTCGACCCCGGCCCCGTCCCGGGCGCCGGTGATCTCGGACAGGGCGACCCCGGCCACCACGGCACCAGAGGCGAGCTTCGGCAGCCAGGTCGCCTGCTGGCCCGCATCCCCGGCCTTCATCAGGGCCAGGGGGGCCATGACGGCCGTGGCGGCGAAGGGGGAAGGGGCAACGAAGCGGCCCAGCTGCTCGGCGGCCAGGGCGGCGTCCAGAAGGGAAAGTCCCACCCCGCCGTGGACCTCGGGGATGATCAGGCCCGTGACGCCCAGCTCGGCCAGGCCCTGCAGCACGTCCGGGGCCCGGCGGTCCTTGCCCGCCGCAAAGGTGCGGGTGCGCTCCAGCCCGCCGGTCCCGGCAAGAAACCGGGCCAGGGAATCCTGCAACATGACCTGTTCTTCAGAGAGTCCGAATTCCATGATGCGTCTCTCCTCAGGCCTTGGCCGGCTTGGGCTCGCGGGGCATGTCCAGCCCGCGCTCGGCGATGATGTTCTTCTGGATCTGCGAGGTGCCCCCGCCAATGATCAGACCGAGGAAGTACATGTAGTCCCTCTGCCAGGAGCCGCCGCCGCGCAGGCGGGGCGTGTCGCCGTAGAGCAGGCCCAGCTCACCCAGGACATCGACGGCGAAGCCTTCCAGCTCGTGGCGCAGCTCGGTGCCCTGAAGCTTGACCACCATGCCCGCCAGGGGCGCGCTCTGCCGGTTCACCGCCGCCGAAAGCAGGCGCAGGTCATTGCAGCGCAGGGCCTGGACCCGGCCCTGGATCGTCATCAGCCGGTCCCGGTAGACGGGGTTGTCGATCACCCGGCTTCCGTCGAGGGTCTCGGCCTTCATCAGGTCGATCAGGGCATTGAGCCGGCTCTGCATGACGTTGGGGTCGGCCAGGGAGCCCCGCTCATGCCGCAGGATGGCGTTGGCCACCTTCCAGCCCTCGCCCCGCCGGCCGACGATCTGGTGGGCCGGGACCCGCACGTCGGTGAAGAAGACCTCGTTGAAGTTGGCTGCGCCGGTCATGTCCACGAGGGGCCGGATCTCGATGCCGGGGGTCTTCATGTCGAACAGGAGGAAGCTGATACCCTCGTGCTTGGGGGCGTCGGGCTCGGTCCGGACCAGGCAGAAGATCCAGTGTGCCAGGTGGGCCGT
>CAIZKE010000087.1 GCA_903933475.1 uncultured Alphaproteobacteria bacterium
GTTGGTGAGTCGGCCGATGCCGCGCATCGATGCGCGGTCGTTGGACGACTGGTAGACGAAGCCCGGGGTGAAGTTGGTCAGGTCCTGAACGGTCGAGATACCGACTAGGTCGCGTTGCTTGCTGGTGAAGGCTGAGATCGCGACAGGAACGTCCTGAAGGCTTTGCTCGCGCTTCTCGGCGGTGACCACCAACTCGTCGATGGTGTTCATCGCGTTTTGGGCCTGGGCCGAGAGACTCACCGCGCTCGCAGCGAGAATGCTCGTCGCCAACAGTATGGCCTTGGAATGCATCTGGATTTCAACTCCCCAATATCAATCAGCAAGCGCTATTAGCTGCGCGAGTCTACAGGCTGACCGACAGCGAAAGACAAGTCAATCCCGTGACGAGGCCAAGTGGGCCCGGGGCGCGACCGTTTGGTGACGCCATCCGGGAGGACTTGCGATCGCGTCGCCGCCTTGTCAGCCGACGATGCGCACCGGCAGGGTCTCGTAGCCCTTGACGAAGTTGGAGGTCAGGCGCCGGGGCGGGGCCACCACCTCAATGCGCTTGAAGCGCTTGAGGATCTCCTCCCACACCACCTTCAGCTGCATCTCGGCCAGCCGGTTGCCGACGCAGCGGTGGATGCCGAAGCCGAAGGCCACGTGCTGGCGGGGGCGGTCGCGGTCGATGAGGAAGCGGTCCGGATCCGGGATGACCTCGTCGTCCCGGTTGCCCGAGACGTACCACATGATCACCTTGTCCCCCTTGCGGATCGTCTTGCCGCCCAGCTCGACGTCCCGGGTGGCGGTGCGGCGCATGTGGGCCACGGGGCTCTGCCAGCGGATGATCTCCGGCACGGCGGAGTCCAGCAGGGACGGGTCGGCGCGCAGGCGGTCATAGGCGTCGGGATTGTCCTGGAAGGCCAAAAGGGCACCGGTGATGGAGTGCCGGGTCGTGTCGCTGCCGGCTACGGTCAGGAGGATCACATTGCCCAGGTAGGCGAACATCTGGCCGTCCTTGCGGGTGAGGGGATCGCCCGCCAGCAGGGACAACAGGTCATTCCCCGGCGCGGTCTTGCGGGCCTCCCAAAGCCCCACGAAGGTCTCGAAATAGGGCCTCAGGGCCGCCTGGCGGTCCTCATTGCTCTTGAAGACCGCACCCTCACCCGTCGGGGCGAGGATGATGTCCGAGGCCTCGGGCAACAGGCGCCGGGCCTCGAAGGGAAAGTCGAACAGGGTCGCCAGCATCTGGCTGGTCAGCTCCACCGAGACCTTGTCGACAAAGTCGAAGGTCTCGCCCACCGGCAGCTCGTCCAGGATGGCCGCCGCCCGGCTGCGGATCAGGGGCTCCAGCTCGGCCATGCCCTGGGTCGAGAACATGGGCATGACCACCCGCCGCTGGGCGTCGTGGTCCGGCGGGTCGAGGGCGATGAAGCTGGAGAGCTCATGCGGCTGGTAGCCGTCCTGGATCGCGATGCCGCCCCGCTCGGAGGAGGAGGAGAAGGCCTCATTGTTGGAATCCACCGCGACGATGTCGTTGAAGCGGGTCACCGACCAATAGGGCCCGAACTCACTGTTGGCGCAGTAGTGGACGGGATCCTCCCGCCGCAGCCGCTCGAACCAGGGCGCCCAGGTATCGCTGGTGAAGTGGCTCACGTCCGCCACATGGAACTGGTCAAGCGGCGTGGCGGCGGCCCGATCCCGGGCGGACTGCATCAGGGCGTTGTCACCATCGGCCATGGCGGGGTTCCTTCGGTTGAGGGGGCGAAGAGTGCGCGTGTGAGGGCGGGGTGGCAAATGGGA
>CAIZKE010000088.1 GCA_903933475.1 uncultured Alphaproteobacteria bacterium
CCCGGGTGGCCGCCGGCGACCTGCCTGTCGGCCCCTGCGTGGAGATCGGCTGGCGCCTGCATCCGGACCTCTGGGGCCAGGGCCTCGCCAGCGAGGGCGCCCGGGCGGCCCTGGACTGGGGGTTTGGCGCAGGGGGCCTGGAGGAGATCGTGGCCTTTACGGCAGCGACCAACCTGGCCTCCCAGGCGGTCATGCGCCGGATCGGGATGGTCCCCGACCCGGCGCGGGACTTCGACCATCCGCGCCTGGCGCAGGACCATCCCCTGCGCCGGCACGTGGTCTGGACGGTTAGGGTCTAGCGAAGGACCGTCAGGCCGTTGCGGATGACGGTGACGTTGCGGGCCTTCACCCGGGCTTCGAACGAGATATTCTTCCCGTCCTTCCAGATGTCGACCGTGATCACGTCGCCCGGGAAGACCGGCGAGGAGAACCGGGCCTGGTGCGAGTAGATCGTGTCCGGGTCAAACCCGGTCACCGCCTGGAGCACCGCCCGGCAGGTGATGCCGTAGGTGCACAGGCCGTGCAGGATCGGTCGGTCGAAACCGGCCCTCTTGGCCACGCCGGGGTCGGAGTGGAGGGGGTTGCGGTCGCCGTTCAGCCGATAGAGCAGGGCCTGGTCTTCGCGGGTGGAGAAATCGACCGAGATGTCCGGCGTCCGGCTCGGCACCGCATGGGGCTCGGGAGCGCCTTCCGAGGGACCGCCGAAGCCGCCATCGCCGCGGGCGAAGGTCGATCCGGTCAGGGTGGCGACCTTCTCGCCCTTCTCGTCGGTCCAGACCGTCTCGTTGATGATCACCGCGCCCTTGCCCTCGCCCTTGTCGTAGGCGCCGACGGTGCGGCCTTCGGCCGTGAAGGTCCCGCTGGTCGAAAGGGGCTTGTGAAGCTCGACCTTCTGCTCGCCGTGGACGACCATCAGGAAGTTGATCTGGCTGGGCCGGTGGCCGGCGGGCATTTCCGGGGCCGGACCCGATTCCCCGCGCAGGGCCGCCGCCAGGACGGTTGCAGCGGTTGGTACGACCTTCAGCCCCTTCTCGTAGACGAAGGCCAGCTCGGTCTCGTCCATGGGGTCCTGACCCAGGCCGATGCCGAGGGCGTAGAGCATCACGTCCTTGTCGCCATAGGAAAATGTCCTTGGGGCGGTACGCTGCTGAAGGATGTCCGGATAAAAGATCGCCATGAAATCGTTTCCTCTCCCTGGGCGGGTGCGCCGCCGGTTCTTATGGCGCGATTGAAGCGGCTAGGCCCCGCCGGCGCAAGCTGCAGCGGTGCCGATTTGCCGCCAATCCTGCAATCGGTTAGAAGCGGCGACCTTCGCAGCAGAGGCCCTGCCCCTGCTGCGTCCTGAACGCGCCCTCCAGACTGCAGGCATCCCATGGCGACCCCCACATCGATCTCCCGCGGCGGCCAGATTTCCGGCACCGTCCTCTTCTACAACAAGCCGGAGCCGCTCTCCCCCGAGCTGCACAAGGGCCTGGGCGTCAAGCGCCTGGATGGCCCCTTCAGCTTCGCGCGAACCGGCCACGCTGTTCCGTTGACAGTGACCGAGTTCAGCATCGCTTGCCTGACCTATCCGATCATCTTCGTGGGCGAGGAAAAGACGCCCCTGGCGGTGATGGGCCTGAATGCCGACCAGAACATGTTCCTGCGGGAGGATGGCCTGTTCGACCCCGGGATCTACGTTCCGGCCTATATCCGCCGCTACCCCTTCGTCTTCGCCAATGACGATGCCGCCCAGCAGTCGATCCTGTGCATCGACCGTTCCGCGGAGTTCATCGTCGAGGGCGGCGACCTGCCCTTCTTCAATCCGGACGGCAAGCCCAGCGAGTACACCCAGAACTGCATCGAGTTCTGCAACAACTACGAGGTCGAGCGTCAGAAGACGATGAGCTTCATCCAGCTCCTCAAGGAACTCGACATCTTCGAGGTTAAGACCGCGACGCACACGCCGATCAACGAAGACGGCACAGCGGGCGAACCCCAGCAGATCGCCGAGTACTTCGGCATCTCCGAGGCCAAGCTCAATGCCCTGCCGCACGACAAGCTGGCCGAGCTCCGCGACAACGGCGCCCTGCAGCAGATCTACGCTCACCTGATCAGCCTGTTTGGCTGGGACCGGTTGGTGGCCCTGCAGATCTTCAAGATGTCCGAGGCCCAGGTCCTGGCCGCCGGCCAGGCCGTCTAGCGCGCGAAGACGGAGCGGGTCAGGCAGGAGAAGACCAGCCGACCCGCCTCGTCCAGCAGGTCATGCTGGGCGATGATGATGCCCTTGCCGTCACCCACCGGGTCCTTGCCCATGATGGTCATGCGCCCCCGTAGCATCTCCCCTGCAGGTGGGTTGCGCACCCACCGCAGGGCGTCCACGCCCAATCGCTTGGTCTGAGGCCAGCCGATCGTGGCGACCGCGTCGAGCCGGCTCCAGATGGCGTAGACCATGGCGTCCGGGGCACCTCGCTCGGCGGGCCACCCCGGGGCGAAGGCCTCGATGAACCCTTCCAGCGCCCGGGTGTCGACGCGGACGTCGCCCAGGGCCACCACCCGCCCGATCTCGATCTCGTCAAACCTACCCGGCACGCACGGCACTCCCTCATCGCGGTTGTAGCTGACCGGGATCATGGCCGCAGGACGGACTGAAATCGACCCCCTGTGTCCTGAGCCCGCCGATTGCCATGATGGGGTGTGGGCCCATATTAGACACGGGCGCGGTCTGCGCGGCCTTCGGGGAACCGTATGTTCAACAGAATGCTCGCCGGCCTGGTGGCCCTGGTCGCCCTGTCGGTCCTGCCCCCGTCACCAAGCCTCGCGGCCCCGGTCCGGTCAGGGCACATCGAGTCAGAACTGGTTTCCGCCTCCCGCGGGGTGTCGCCGGGCGGTGAGGTCCGCCTGGCCCTCCGCCAGAAGATCGACAAGGACTGGCACACCTATTGGCGCAACTCCGGGGACTCCGGCGCGCCGACGGAACTTGCCTGGACGCTTCCGCCTGGCGGGTCCGCAGGCGAACTCGTCTGGGCACCGCCCGCCCGGACCCTCGTCGGCCCGCTGATGAACTACGGCTATTCCGGCGAGGTCCTCCTGCCGGTGACGGTCCGGGTGCCCGCCAGCGCCCGGCCCGGCGGCCAGGTCACGCTTTCCGCCAAGGCCGCCTTCCTCGTTTGCTCGGACGTCTGCATCCCCGAGGACGCGGATCTTTCCATCACCCTCGATGTGGTCTCCGGCCCGGCCCCTGCCGATCCTGTCTGGGGCCCGAGGATCGAGGCCGCCCTCGCCGCCGCGCCCCGGCCCGGTCAGGTCCAGGCCGTGCTCGCAAACGGACCCTCGGGCCTGCGGCTGGCCGCCACGGGCGCACCGATTGCCGGGGGCACCGCTCGGGCGGTCTATTTCTTCCCCTATGCCGGGGGTGTCATCGACCATGCGGCCCCCCAGGCCCTCGACCGCGGACCGGAGGGGCTGACCCTCACCCTGAAGCCGACGCCGGGCGCTGCCGCGCCCACCAGCCTGTCAGGTGTCCTTGAGGTGGACGGAAAGGTCTACGAGGTCGACGCCCGGCCGGGTGCCATCCCTGCGGGCGCCTCGGGCCTTGGCCCGCCCCCCGCCGCTGCCAAGGCGGCCGGCGGCGGTGGCGGCCTCCTGGGTGCCATTGCCTTTGCCTTCCTGGGTGGTCTCATCCTCAACCTCATGCCCTGCGTCTTCCCGATCCTGGCCATGAAGGCCGCCTCCCTGGCCGGGCATGGCCATGACCGTCGCGCTTCACGTTTCCAGGGCCTGGCCTTCCTCGCCGGGGTGATGGCCACCTTCCTCGGCCTTGCGGCCCTCCTCCTGGTCGTGCGGGCCGGTGGGGCCGCCGTGGGCTGGGGCTTCCAGCTGCAGTCGCCGCCGGTGGTCTCTGCCCTCGCCCTGCTGATGCTGGCGGTGGGCCTCAACATGTCGGGCCTGTTCGAGATCGGGTCCTCCCTGCAGGGGATTGGCGCCGGCGCGGCTGCGCGGGGTGGCGGACTGGGGGCCTTCCTGACCGGTGCCCTCGCCGTTGTCGTCGCTGCGCCCTGCACGGCGCCCTTCATGGCACCGGCCCTGGGTTGGGCCATGACCCAGCCGCCCGCCGCCTCGCTTGCGGTCTTCGCCGGCCTGGGCCTGGGCTTTGCAGCGCCTTTCACCCTTGCCGCCCTGTCGCCGGGGCTGTTGTCGCGCCTTCCCCGACCGGGTCCCTGGATGGAGACCTTCCGGCGTGTCCTTGCCTTCCCGATGTACGGCGCGGCCGGATGGCTGGCCTGGGTCCTCGCCGTCCAGGCGGGCTCGGACCTTTTGGCGCGTCTCCTGGCGGCGGCCGTCGCCCTGGCCTTCGCCTGCTGGCTCGCAGGTCTCGCCCAGGCCCGCTCTGCCCAGGGCCGGCCCGCGCGCCTCCAGGGGCTCGCCGCCCTGCTTATCGCCGTCCTCGCGGTCGCCGGTGCGGTCTGGCCGGGTGCCGCCCAGCCCTCGGCTCAAGCCGGGTCCGGCGAGTCCGGAGGGTTGGCCTACGAAGCCTATTCGCCCGAGCGCCTCGCGGCCCTGCGGGCCGAAGGCAAGGCCGTCTTCGTCAACTACACCGCCGCCTGGTGCGTCACCTGCCAGGTGAACGAGCGGGTCGCCTTTTCCACGCAGACGGCCGCGGACGCCTTCAAGTCCAGCGGTACGGTCTATCTCAAGGCGGACTGGACCCGGCGAGACAGCGTCATCGCCGAGGACCTGGCCCGGTTCGGCCGGGCGGGGGTTCCGCTCTATCTGGTCTATCCCGCGGGTGGTGGCGAGCCGAAGATCCTGTCCCAGCTCCTGACCCCGGACATTGTCGCCCGGGCCGTGAAGGAAGCCGCCAGGGGGTGAGCGCCATGACCGATCCCTGGGAGTCTCTGGCCGGATCGGCGGCTGCAGACCCGCCCCTGCGGCGGCTCTTCGACATCGAGCCCGACAGGGTCGGGGTCCTGACCTTCGAGGCCTGCGGCCTGGCCCTCGACCTGTCCAAGCAACCCTGGTCACAGTCCAGCTTCGCCCGTGCCCTGGACCTGGTCGCTGCCGCCGATCTTCCAGCCGCCCGCCAGGCCCTGTTCGCCGGCGAGCCGGTGAACGCCTCGGAGGGCCGGGCCGTCCTGCACATGGCCCTGCGTGCGCCGGAGGCCGGGCCCTGGGCGGCCCTTGGCCAGGATGTCACCGAAGAGGTCCGCTCTGCCCGGGACCGCATCCTCGCCTTCGCCGGGGAGGTCCGCCGGAAGGGCGAGATCGACGCCGTCCTGCATATCGGCATCGGCGGCTCAGACCTTGGGCCGCGCCTCGTCTGGGAGGCCCTGGCCCCGGTCGCCCCCGGGATTGACCTGCGCTTCGCCGCCAATGTCGATCCGTCCGAGATCACCGCTGCCCTCGCCGGCCTGGATCCGGCCCGGACCCTGGTGGTGGTCGCCTCCAAGACCTTCTCCACCCAGGAGACCCTGTTCAACGCCCGCGCCGCCCGCGCCTGGCTGGAGACGGCGCCGGGGGCCGGCACCCGCCTGGTTGCCGTCACCGCCGCGCCAGAGGCCGCCGCCGCCTTCGGCGTCGCCCAGGAGCGTATCTTCCCCTTCGCAGACTGGGTCGGCGGACGCTTCTCCCTGTGGTCGGCGGTGGGCCTGTCCTGCGCCATCGCCCTGGGGCCTGAGGCCTTTTCGGGCCTGCTTGGGGGTGCCGCGGCCATGGACGCCCATTTCCGCCAGACCCCCGCCGGTGAGAACCTGCCCGTGGTCCTGGCCCTGGCCCATATCTTCAACCGCGACATCCTCGCCCGCCCGGCCCGCGCCGTGGTTCCCTATGCCCGCCGCCTCAGGCTTCTGCCGGCCTTCCTTCAGCAGCTGGAGATGGAGTCCAACGGCAAGCGCGTGGGCCGCAACGGGCGTCCCGTCGCCCGGCCGACCGCCGGGGTGGTGTTCGGCGAGCCGGGCACCAACGGCCAGCACGCCTTCTTCCAGGCCCTGCACCAGGGGACCGACGTCATCCCCCTCGATATCCTTGCGGTTCGCCAACCGGTGGAGGGGGACCCGGCCGCCCACCGCGCCCTCCTGGCCAACGCCATAGCCCAGGCCGAGGCCCTGATGGCCGGACGCACGGAGGCCGAGGCCCTTCAGGCCGCTGGCGGCGATCCCGTCCTCGCCGCCCAGAAGGCCTTTCCCGGCGACCGGCCCTCAGGCTTCCTCTTGATGGAACGGCTGGACCCGCCGACCCTTGGCGCCCTCCTGGCCCTGTTCGAGCACAAGGTCTTTGTCGAGGGGCTCCTCTGGGGGCTCAACAGCCTCGACCAGTGGGGCTTGGTGCTGGGCAAGGTGGTGGCGGCGCGCATCCTTCCCGAGTTGGATGGCGGCCCGGCCGGGACGCACGATC
>CAIZKE010000089.1 GCA_903933475.1 uncultured Alphaproteobacteria bacterium
CCCCTGCCTGCTGGGCGGCATCTTCAAGGCCACCAACAACGCAGCCCCCATGGTGACGTTCGGCGATGTGAAGGGCAAACTGGCCTATGAAGGGCTCGAGACCCGCAGGTTCATCGCCCGCCACGGCCTCACTGCTTACAGGATGAACCCGCATTTTCCGGTGAACACCCTGACGATCGCGCGCGCGTTTGTGGCCGCCGGGCGGATGGGTGTCTCCGAGGCCTATATGGAGGTCGTTCTGGCCGCCATGTGGGAGCAGGGCGAGAAGATGGATGACCCCGAGGTGGTCCGCCGTGTGCTGGACGCCGGTGGCCTGAACGGCGAGGCACTGCTGGCCGCCACCCAGGACCCCGAGGTCAAGGCCGGACTGGTAGCCAACACCGAGGCCGCCGTGGCCCGCGGCGCCTTTGGCATTCCGACCTTCTTCGTGGGCGACGAGATGTTCTTCGGCAAGGAGCGGCTGGGTCAGGTCGAGGACGAGGTCCGGCGGCAATCGGCAGCAGCCTGATCCAGAGTGCGGGCAGAGATTTACCGTCAACACTTTCAATCATATCCGCTCATCCCCTGAGTTCTCAAACGAAGTGCAACACTCTGGCGAGGGAGTGTTGCCATGGGATGCCGCTACCAGCAGCTCGATCTGGAAGAGAGATGTACGATTGCCCGCCTTCGCGAAGGCGGGCAATCGATCCGGAAAATCGCTGCAGCTCTGGATCGCTCGCCATCGAGCATCAGTCGCGAGCTGAAGCGAAACACCGGGTCAGGATCGCGCGCCGCAGCCTATCAGCCGGGTTACGCCCAGGAGCAGACCCGGGCCCGGCGCTGGAGCGGTTCACGCCTGGAGCGCAACGCCGCGCTCCGCGATCAGGTGCTGGGCCTGCTTGCGACCCGCTGGTCGCCCGGGCAGATCTGCGGGTGGCTCAAGCTCCAGGCCGGTCAGACCGTCATCGGCGTCGAGACCATCTACCGGTTCATCTACGCCCAGTTGAAGCGCACCAATGACGGCGCCTGGCGTCACTACCTGCCCCGGGCCAAGGCCAGGCGCGGTCGGCGCGCGAAGAAGGGCGGCAGTCCGGCCCTGCACATCAAGGCCCGTGTCAGCATCGATCAGAGGCCGGATATCGTCACCGATCGCGCCCAGCCCGGACACTGGGAAGCCGACTTCATGCTCTTCGCCCGCTACGGACAGTCGGTCCTGGTCCTGCACGAGCGGACCTCCCGCCTCACGATCTTCCTCAAGACCGGGAACCGCAAAGCCGAGCCCACCGCCGATGAACTGCGCCACCTGCTTGAGCCCCTGCCGCCGCCGCTACGCCGCACGCTCACCTTCGACAACGGAACCGAGTTTGCCGAACATCACCGTCTCAACGCCGAGCCCCTTGGTCTGGCCACCTTCTTCTGCGACCCTCACAGCCCCTGGCAGAAGGGCGGCGTCGAAAACGCCATCGGACGCTTCCGGCGCATCCTTCCAAGGCGCACCGACCTCGATCTCGTCGATCCCGACCAGATCGCCGCCGCCGTCGTCGCCTTCAACAACACCCCGCGACAATGCCTGGACTTCCGCACCCCAGTTGAGGTCTTCTCCGAGCACCTGTTGCACTTCAAACGAGAATCCACCTCCCGGCATTCGCCGGGATGAGCGGTTTTTGGCTTGGACCCTACGCCGGCGGGGGCTGAAACCCCCGCACGGTCTCGTCGATGGCCTGGGCGACGGCCAGGGTGCGGGCGTCGCCGCCGAGCGGGCCGATGAGCTGGGCGCCCACCGGCAGGCCGCCTGCGGTCAGACCCGCCGGGATCGCCGTCGCCGGCAGATGGAGCGTGGTGGCCAGGCTGATCCAGGTCAGCATCGACGTGTAGGGGATCGTCTTTCCATCCGACGTGGCCAATGACCGGCGGGCGAACGGGCGCGAGTCGTGGGGAAAGGCGGGAACCGGCGCGATCGGCGCCAGGATCACGCTCCAGCTGTCGAAGATCGCGCCGATCTCGTGGCGCAGCCGGGCGCGGACGG
>CAIZKE010000090.1 GCA_903933475.1 uncultured Alphaproteobacteria bacterium
CTTCTGCATCTATTCGGTTCACCATCGGGGAACCGCTGAAAGGCCCGGCCTGGTCCTCGGCCTGGTGCGCGGCGGCTCTGTCCGGGGGGTGGCCTACCGGGTGGCGGCCGAGCGATGGCGCGAGGTCGCCGACTACCTGCGTGAGCGCGAGCAGCCCACCGAGACCTATATCGAAGGCCGGGTCCGGGTCCGGCTGGACGGGGGTCAGGGGGCCAACTGCCTGACCTATCTGTCCGACACTGGACACCCGCAGTGGGCGGGCGACCTCACCGAGGACGAACAGGCAAGACGGATCGCCGGGGCTCGGGGCCTCTCGGGCCCGAATGTCGACTATCTCCGGGACCTTGTTGCGCATCTGCGTGCGGCCGGCGTGCGGGACCTGGGCATGGAGCGGCTCCTGCAGCGGGTCGTCGACCTCGAGACCGGCTAGAGTCCTTCGGCCAGCAGGCGGTTGCAGGCGGTCTCGATGCTGTCCTCGAGCCGGCGCATGAACTCGCCCCGCTTCAGGCCGGGCGGGATGGGTTCGAGGAACTCGTAGACGATCACCCCCGGACGCCGCAGGAAGCCATGTGCGGGCCAGTGCGTCCCTGCATTGGTGGCCATCGGGTGAACCGTAACGCCGAGCTCGCGGTAGAGGGCGGCGACGCCGGGCTTGTAGTCTGGCTCCGCGCCGGGGGCCTTGCGGGTGCCCTCCGGGAAGATGACCAGTTGCCGGTCCTCAAGGCGGAACTGTTCCTGCGCCCGCCGGACCATGTCCCTGAGGGCTGTGGCGTGTCCGGCCCGATCCACCACGATCGAGCCGAGCTTGAGCGCGATCCAGCCAAAGATCGGGACGGCCATCAGCTCTTTCTTGAAGACGAAGAGGGACCCCTTCAGGGCGCTGAACTGGACGAAGACGTCGAACATGGTCTGGTGCTTGGGGGCGATCAGGGCGTCCCCGGCGGGAGCGTATTCGCGTCCGCGGATCTCGACCCGGATCCCGCAGATCACGCGGAGGAGCAGGATCAAGGACAGGCTCCAGAGCCGCAGGGCGGCGAGCATCCAACGACGTGGCGCGACAAGAAGGGGGACCATCGCGATCGCAGAGATCGCGGACCAGACGTAAAAGACGGCGCTGAAGACCAGTGAGCGGATCAGGATCAATTTGCGTCCTTACGGGTGTCGTCGGCCCGCGGACCGAGGCGGCGGACCGTCTCACGGCCCAGGACCGTCATGTACTTCGAGTACTCCCAGATCATCAACCGCGCCCCGCTCCGGGTGCGCCACCAGCGTCGGGCCTCGACTACCGGCGTTGCGGCCGCGTAGGGCTGGAGACTCACCCCCGGAAGGGCGGACTTCAGCTCCAGCATGGCCCTGGGCATGTGATAGTCGGCCGTCACGATGATCAGGCTTCGGAACCGCATGGCCCGGGCCCATTCGGCGGTTTCCCGGGCATTGCCGAGGGTATTGGCGGCGGTGAATCCCAGGTCCACGCAGCAGTCGTAGAGCCGCTTCGCCGCCTTGCTGACAAGGCGGATATCCTCCCGGCTCGCCTCGCGGTTGACCCCTGAGACGAGGAGCCGCTTGGCCAGACCGGCCTCGAGGACCGCCATGCCGGTATCAAGGCGCGCATTGGAACCCGCCCCGGTCAGGACGACGACCCCTTCTGCGGCCTGTGGCAGGGGGGCCGGGGTCAGGCGGCTGATCCTGTCGGCAAAGGCCATGAGGCCTGAAACCCAGATGAACCCGATGACCAGGAGCGCGGTGAGGGTTCTCACGGCTCCATATCCCGGGTCCGCCTGACGGCGGTGACAAGGGCGAGGGTGCCGGCGACGAGGGCGCAGAGGGCGGTCGCCGCGGCGAGGATAACCACCGGCTGCGCGAGGGCTGCGGCATTCGCGCCGGGGGTCCCCAGTCCGGACGCCAGGCCCAGGGCGGCGGCGATCACCCCCCCCGCGAGGGTGCCCAGGCCAAGTTCAGGGAGGCAGGAGAGGATGAGGCTCCGGACGCAATCGCCCGGCGTCTCCCCGAGGCGCAGGCGCGTGCGAAGGGCCTGTTGGCGGCGTTCGGCCTCCCGGCCTGTGGAGAGGCTTCCCGCGGCCGCCAGTCCCGCCAGGCAGGCGGCCAGTCCGCCGAGCAGGGGCGCAGCGGCCTGCCTGCGCAGGTCGAGGGCGGTCCTGCGCCAGCCCTGGTGGTCATCGACGATGGCGCCGATTCCCGCGGCGTTCAGCGCATCCGCAAGCCCTTGCCGTCGGGCGGGCGCGCGTCCGTCAAGGTCGACTGCGATCAGCCGCGGCAGGACGGCAAGGTCGGGCCCGCGGGCACCCGCTGTCCAGGGTGCGAGCAGTTCGGCGACGCGGCTCCGACCCAGCACCCGCACTTCCGCCACCCCCCGGGTTCCGGCGAGGATCTCGGCAGCCCGGGTGACCTCGGCGTCGGAGGTTCCGGCAGGCCCCGGCCGGATCGCGACTGTCATCTCGCCGGCGAGTCGCGTGCGCCAACCTCCGGTACGCTCAAGAACGGTCGCGCCGCCAAGGGCGCACAGGCCCGCAAGCGCCGTCAGCGCCGCCGTGATCAGGAAGGTGGCGAAACCCCGCGGCAGTCGAAGCCTCATGGCCGCGCCTCCGGTTGGGGACGTCCCCGGATCAGTTCGAGCTTCTGGGGCGCTGGCGCGAGGTCGGGATTTCGGCTCGCCATCACCAACGTCACGCCCTGGCGGTTGAGCTGGAGCAGTAGCCTCAGTACCCGGGCGGCGGCTTCCGGCCCCATCCAGCCGACGGGCTCGTCCGCAAGGATGATCTCGGGCCGTCCGGCGACAGCGCGGGCGACGGCCAGCCTCTGGCATTCGTCGTGGTTGAGGTCACCTGGCCGGGCCGCAGCCTTCCCCGCCAGTCCCATCCAGGTCAGGAGCTCGCCCACGTCGCGGCGCAGGACCTCTGGCCGGACGCCTGCGATGCGCATGGGCAGGGCGGCGTTCTCCGCTACGGTCATGTCGTCGATAAGACTTAGGTCCTGGAAGACCAGTCCCAGGCGTCGGCGAAGGCGGGCTCTGCCCTGTCGCGACGCGCCCCAGGGATCCAGCCCGAACAGCTGCACTTTTCCGGCGCCAGGCCGAAGGGCGAGGCCAGCCATGGCCATGAGCAGAGTCTTTCCTGCGCCCGCCTCGCCGTGCACAAGCACGAACCCGCCTTCAGGGACTTCGAGGTCCACGCCTTCCAGCCCATCGGTTCCCGCGCGCCGTGGGGCGGACAGCCCGGTCAGCCGCAGGGCGTTTGGCGGGGATGGCGGAGGCGCGGGGTCAGACAAGGCATTGCCGCTGGGCTGGGGAAGATGACAAAGGTAAGTCTAGCACAGACCCTTCCCTGTCGTGCATCCCGAGCATCCGAGGGTCTTCGCATCGCACTCGGATCGGTCGCTGTGATCTGTTAACCTTGAAGGCGTAATTCCGAAGCAAGAGCCCCCTAGGGGGCGTAAGACGATGGTCTGGCGCCGCAAACCATGATCCTGACCTGCCCGAGATGCTCTGCACGGTACGCTGTCGGTTCCGCCAAGATTCCTACCGGCGGACGGACGGTCCGCTGCGTCGCTTGCGGCCACAAGTGGACGGCCCGCCGCGGGGATGGCGAGCCCGAGCCCTGGGAAGAGGCACCCCCGCCGCTGGCGGCCCCCAAGAACCCGGAAGCGCCCCCTATCCTCATTCCTGAACCGGAGCCGTCGCCGCCTGACGCCTTCGAGGACCTGGAGCCCATGATCCCGCCCCCGGTTTCTGGCCGCAAGGGCAAGGGTAAGGGTAAGGGTAAGTCGGGTCTGTCGTCCGGGCTGGTCTGGGCGGGCCTGGCGGCGGTGCTGGCCCTGATCGCCGTCGGCGTCGCCCTGTTCCGCAACCCTATTGTCCGACTGTGGCCCAAGACCGCAGCCCTCTACGCCGCCGCCGGGGTCTCGGTGAATGGCGTCGGCCTGGTGATTGAACAGATACGCGTCTCCCCCGCCGTACAGAACGGCCAGGCCATGCTGGGCGTCTCTGCCCGGATTCGGAACGAACGTGACAAGCCGACGCCGGCGGCACCGCTCCGGATCACCCTGCTCGACGCCCAGGGCGCGATCCTCTCGACCCTGGTCGCGAAGCCGGTCGATACCCTTCCGCCCCTTCAGTCCCGCTACTTCCAGGTCCTGGTCCGGAACCCGCCTCCCGGCGTGGCCAGTGTCGCCCTGACCTTTGTCTCGCACCCGCCCACGACCGACAAGGCGACGGGTGCCGCCCATGCGCCGGGCCCTGCCCCTGCGTCCAGCCCCGCCCCTGGCCCTGCGCCCGCCGGTGCGGCCCCTCCTTCTGCTCGTCCTGCCGAATCGCCTGCGCCGGCAAAGGCGCCTCCCACCCATGATTGAGCCGGCGACGCCGGAACCCCTCCTCACGGAGCCCGAAATCGCCGCCGCGGTCCGGGACCTTGCGGCCCGGCTTACGCCCCGCCTCGCGCCGGACGCCATCGCCGTATGCCTGCTGACCGGAGGTATCTGGTTTGCCTCGGACCTGACCCGGGCCCTCGCCAACCTGGGCCGGCCCTTGAGCTTCGACGCCATCTGGATGTCCTCCTACGGCGACGGGACCCAGAGCTCCGGCACCGGGGCGGTCGTTGCCGGCCTGCAGCGTCCCCTCGCCGGGCATCAGGTGCTGATCCTTGACGATGTCCTGGAGACCGGAGCCTCCTTGGAGGCCGCAAGGGCGCTGGTCCTGGAGGCGGGAGCCTCTGAGGTCCTGACGGTTGTCTTCGCCATGAAGCCGTCGTCGCGGCCAGGCCGCCGTCCGCCGGATGCCTTCGCCTGGGAGGCACCGGACAGGTTTCTCGTCGGGTACGGCATGGATGCGGCGGGCGCCTACCGGACCCTGCCCTGGATCGGTGCCCTGCCGGAGGCTTAGTCCAGCCAGGGCGGCATGGCTTCGCGCGACAACATGTCCTCATAGGTGGGACGGGGCCGCACCAAGGCCCAGTTCGAACCCCGGACAAGGACCTCGGGAACCAGGAGCCGGCTATTGTACTCGCTGGCCATCGACGCGCCGTAGGCACCCGCGCTCATGAAGGCCACCAGGTCCCCGGCCTCGAGCGGAGGCAGGTTACGGTCGCGGGTGAAGGTATCGCTCGTCTCGCAGACCGGGCCGACCACGTCGAAGGCGGACAGGGCCCCAGTCCGGGGGTGGACCGGGCGAAGGTCGTGATAGGCGTCGTACATGGCCGGCCGGATCAGGTCGTTCATGGCGGCGTCCAGAACCACGAAGCGGCGGCCTTCGGGTCTTTCGTGGATGTGCAGCACCTGGGCCAGGAGGACGCCGGCATTGGCGGCGATAAGCCGGCCAGGCTCGAAGGCGAGGCCGATCCCGAGTCCATCCGTGACCCGGGCGATCATGGCCGCGTAGTCGGCTGGTGACGGCGGCTCCGGCTGGTTGAAATAAGGAACGCCCAGCCCGCCCCCCAGGTCGAGTCGATGGACCGCAAGGCCTCGGGCGCGCAGGCGCTCCACCAGTTCCCGCATGCGTCGGAAGGCGGCCTCCATGGGTGCCAGGGCGCTGATCTGGCTGCCGATGTGGCAGGTCAGCCCCACCGGCTCCAGCCAGGGATCGGAACCAGCCTCGGCGTACAGGCGCTCAGCCTCGGAGAAGGAGACCCCGAACTTGTCTTCGGCGCCGCCGGTGGAGATCTTGGCGTGTCCTCCTGCTGCGACGTCCGGATTGACCCGGAAGGCGATCCTGGCCGGACGGCCGACCCGTTGTGCCACCTGGGAGACCAGCCGCATCTCGGGCTCGGACTCCACGTTGATCTCTGAGATTCCGGCCTCGAGGGCGAAGGCGATCTCGCCAGCCTGCTTGCCGACGCCGGAGAAGACGATCCTGCTGGCCGGAACGCCGGCTGCAAGGGCGCGTCGGATCTCGCCCTCCGAAACGGTGTCTGCGCCGGCACCGAGCCGGGCGAGGGTGGCCAGGACCGACAGGTTGGGGTTGGCCTTGACGGCGTAGGCGATCAGGACTGGCCCGCCCGCTTCGCCCTTGAGTCCTGCCCGGGCCATGGCCTCGGCGAGGACGAGGAAGTGCCGCTCCAGGGTCGCGGAGGAGTAGATATAGACCGGCGTGCCCACCGCTTCTGCAATCCGCGACAGCGGAACGTCCTCGCAGTGGAGTTCACCCTCCCGGAACTCAAAATGGTTCATTTCGGTGAGGCTTCCGCCGCCTTGGGAGGCGGTACGGTCAGGGGCGGCAGAGGTTCGGCGTTGCGGTCGCGCGGGTCGGTGGTCCGGAGGACCTGACCTGGCTCGGCACCGGCGTCGATGTCCCGCACTTCGCCCGGGCGGGGTTCGGGGCGCTCGAGTCGGCCCAGCTTGCCGCAGGCCGATACGGCGGGCAGGGCCAGGATCAGTCCGACGAGGGCCAGTCGCGCGAGCCTCATGACAGCTTCTCCCTCCAGCGGGCTGCCTGCAGGCGGACCTGGTCGGGCGCTGTGCCGCCGTAGCTCTGGCGGCTTCCCGCCGAAGCTGCGGGGGTCAGGACCTCGAACACGGCCGGGGTGATCCCCTGGCACAGGGCCTGGAACTCAGCGAGGGGCAGGCCTGGCAGGTCGACGCCGAGCGCCTCCGCCCGCTTCACGGCCGCGCCGGTCACGTGATGGGCATCGCGGAAGGGCATGTCGAGGGTGCGGACCAGCCAGTCGGCGAGGTCGGTGGCGGTCGAGAAACCGGCGCCCGCTGCCGCAGCCATCCGGTCGACGTCCGGTTCAAGGTCGAGGATCATTCCGGTCATGGCCGCCAGGGACAGCTCGAGGGCGTCGAAGGCCTCGAAGGTCGGGACCTTGTCCTCCTGCATGTCCTTGGAATAGGCCAGCGGCAGGCCCTTCATCACGATCGTCAGCTGGGTGAAGGACCCCATCAGCCGTCCGACCTTGGCCCGGACAAGCTCGGCGGCGTCGGGATTGCGCTTCTGCGGCATGATGGACGAGCCGGTGGAAAAGGCATCCGACAGGCGCACGAAGCCGAACTGGGGCGTCGTCCAGATGACCAGCTCCTCGGCCAGGCGCGACAGGTGGATGCCGCAGAGCGTGGCCGCGGCCAGGGCCTCAAGGGCGAAGTCGCGGTCCGAGACGCTGTCGAGGGAATTGGCCGTGGGCCGGTCGAAGCCCAGGGCCCTGGCTGTAGCCTCCCGGTCGATGGGGAAGGGCGAACCGGCCAGCGCCGCGGCGCCGAGCGGGCACTCGTTCATGCGCGTACGGGCGTCGGCGAAGCGCCCGGCATCGCGGCCGAACATCTCCACATAGGCCATCAGGTGGTGGCCGAAGGTCACCGGCTGGGCGGGCTGGAGGTGGGTGAACCCCGGCATGAGCGTGGCGGCGTGCTGCTCGGCGCGATCCAGCAGGGCGACCTGGAGGCGGTGGAGCTGGGCGAGGGTCCGGTCGCAGGCCTCCCGCACCCACAGGCGGAAGTCGACTGCCACCTGGTCATTGCGGCTTCGGGCCGTGTGAAGGCGCCCCGCCGCGGGCCCGATCAACTCGCGCAGCCGGGCCTCCACGTTCATGTGGATGTCCTCGAACGCCTCGCGAAAGGGGAAGGTCCCGTCCTGGATCTCGCCGGCGATGGCGTTTAGCCCCGATTTGATGGCCGCTTCGTCTTCGCTTGTAATCACGCCCTGCTTGCGCAACATCGCGGCGTGGGCGTGGGATCCAGCCAGATCCTGTTCGGCCAGCCGCCTGTCGAAACCGATGCTGACGTTGATCGCCTGCATCAGGTCGTCGGGCCGGACAGCAAAACGGCCGCCCCACATGGCTTGGCCCCCCTGGGGGCCTGTTTTCGGATCGTCTTGGGAGTCTTCGGTCATCATGAGCCAGGATAAAGAAGCCGGATCTCCCAGGGTGGGCGTTCTCAAGTTCGCCCTCTGGGGCGCTGCCCTGGTCGGCGTCGCCGTCGTTGTCTACATCATCAGCCAGGCTTTCATAACCCCTCGGGCGAAGGGCAGCCTCAAGGACCTGACCCGGGGCGAGATGTCCCGCCTGGTCCTGCCCGCCGAGGCCTCTGCTGCGCCCGCCACCAGCTTCCTTGACGCAGACGGCAAGCCCGTGCGGATCGGCGACTTCCGCGGCAAGGTTGTCGTGGTGAACCTGTGGGCCACCTGGTGCGCCCCCTGCATCCTGGAGATGCCGACCCTCGCCAAGCTGGCCGAGGCCCAGAAGGGCCGGGACGTCGTCGTCCTGGCCATCTCCATTGACCGCGACAAGGATGCGGACAAGGCTCGAGCCTTCATCGCCAAGAACGCGCCCCTGTCCTTCTACCGCGACCCCAAGTCAAACCTGCCCTTCTCTCTAATCCCTCCGACGGCCGCCATGCCGACGACCCTTGTCTTCGGTCGCGACGGTGTGGAGCGTGCGCGGATGCTGGGTGAGGCGGACTGGGGCGGCAAGGACGCCGCAGCGGTGATCGATCGCCTGCTCCAGGAAAAGTAATGGGTTCCGGCCGTCCTGCGGCCGAGGAAGGAAATCACGATGTCTTCAACGGATGACCGCACACCGGTGCTGATTGGGGTCGGGCAGGCTGCGGAGCGCCCGACGGACCCCGGATATCGCGCCCTCTCCCCGGCCGACCTCGCCGGGGAAGCGGCCCGCGCCGCCCTGGCCGACGCCGGTGCCTCCGGCGACCTCGCCGGTGCCCTGGATGTGATCGTCGCCATCCGCCAGTTCGAGATCTCCTCGCCGGGTGCCAAGGCGCCCTTCGGCGCCTCCAACAACTTCCCTCGCTCGGTGGCCCGGCGCATCGGCGCAGACCCGGTCCGGGCGATCTTGGAGATCACCGGCGGCCAGGGCCCCCAGCGCCTGGTGGGCGAGTTCTGCGAGGCCATCGCCAAGGGGGAGGCCCAGGCGGTCCTGCTGGTGGGCTCCGAAGCCATGTCCACCGTCCTGACCCTCAATGCGAAGGGCGAGACCCCGGACTGGTCCGAGACCGTCGAGGGGTCGATGGAGGACCGCGGCTACGGCCTGGAGGGCATGTTCACCCCGTCGATCCTCAAGCACCGGATCACCGGGGCCATTCCCGCCTATGCCCTGTTCGAGAATGCCCGGCGCGCGCGCCTGGGCCTCGACCGGCCAGCCTATGCCCGGAAGATGGGCGAGTTGTTCGCGCCCTTCACGCGGGTGGCCGCGGCCAATCCCTATTCCGCCTCGCCGGTCGAGAAGACCGCGGAGGAACTGGTCGCCGTCAGCGAGAAGAACCGGATCGTCGCCGATCCCTTCACCCGTATGCTGGTGGCCCGGGACCAGGTGAACCAGGCCGCCGCGGTGATCCTGACCTCGGTGGGCCACGCCCGCGCCCTGGGCGTACCCGAGGACCGCTTCGTCTACCTGCACGGCCAGGCCGATGCCAACGAGCTGACCATCATGGAGCGGCCCGACCTGTCGGCCAGCCCTTCCGCCATCTCCGCTGGCCGCAAGGCTCTGGAACTGGCCGGGCGCACGGCCGACGACATGGCGGTCTTCGACTTCTACTCCTGCTTCCCCATCGCCGTGTTCAACATGATCGACGGCCTGGGCATCGCCGCGGACGACCCCCGCGGCCTGACCCTGACGGGCGGCCTGCCCTATTTCGGCGGGGCAGGGAACAACTACTCCATGCACGCCATCGCCGAGGTCGTCCCGGCCCTGCGCGCCCACCCGGGCGCCTTCGGCTTCATCGGCGCCAACGGCGGCATGCTCTCGAAATACTCGGCGGGGGTCTATTCCACGGCGCCGGCGGACTGGAGCCAGCCCGAGGCCCGCCGGGCGAAGATCCCCTACGACCCGGTCCCCGGGCTTGAGGTCGAAACGGCGACGGGCGAGGCGACGGTGGAGACCTACACCACCACCACGACCCGCTCGGGGGCGGCCATCGTGGTCATCGCCCGCCTGGCCGATGGTCGCCGCGCCGCCGCCAACCAGGCCTCTGAGGCCGCCTTCGCGGAACTGGCCGCGCGCGAGCCCATCGGCCGCCGGGTTCGCCTGGAAACCGACGCCGAGGGCTTCAACCGCTTCACCTTCATCGACTGAGGGCGTCCAGCTCGTCCAGGCGTGCCTGGCTCCAGACGCTGTCCGGACGCTCGGCCAGTCGCTCGCGCACCAGCACCTGGGCGAAGCCGGTCTCGCCGCTGCGCAGGGCTGCAACCAGCAGGGTCCTCTGCCAGGCGTCGCGCTGGGCGTGGCTGCCTCCGAACACCGACAGCAGATGCCGCACGGGCGCCAGCCAGGCGACGCAGGCCGCGAAGTCGCCCCGGGCGAAGGCCAGGACGCCCCGCGCCGCAGACAGCCCCGCCGCCTTCAGGACCTGGGCGTTGTTCGCCGCCGGGTCCGGGTTTGCCGCCGCCTCGGCCATGCGGTCGACCAGGGCCGCCGCCCGGTCCAGCCGCCCGGCACCGCAGTGGGCCAGCACGGCGTGAAGGTCGTTGAAGGCGTACCAGGCCCCCTCGTCATGCAGGGCCCATTCGTCTGACAGCCGGTCCCAGCGCCCGCCCGCGTCCACGCCGTCCAGCTTCAGCCTCCAGAGCAGGCCCGCCGAATCAATCAGGGTCATGGCCAGGGGATCGGGTCCGCCATCCCAGACGGTTGCGTCATGCAGGGCCAGGGCCCTGTCCGCGCCCTCGGTTTCGAGGGCGAAGAGGGCCGTATGCCAGGAGGTGTGGACCTTCAGGAAATGGTCGTGCCCCCAGTGCGGCCTGCGGGTGTCCAGCAGGTCCAGGCCCGCCTGCGCGCGGCCCTGCATTTCGAGGGTATGGACGAGGGCGTGCTGGGCCCAGACGTCGTCGGGCGCGCCGTCCAGGGCCTGCCGGGCCGAGGCCTCGGCAGCGGGATACGCGCCCAACTCCTCAAGCCCGAAGGCCTGCAGGCCGAACAGGTAGGGATAGGCGGGGTCGGCCGGATCCCAGGCTTTCAACGCCGCGGTCGGTCGGCTCCTGAGCCTTCCGGCGTCGCCCAGGAAGAAGTCCAGCTGGTGGGCGGCGTTCAGGGCGATGGGGTCAGTCGGCCAGGCCTCCAGCAGGGTGTCCAGTCGCCGGCTCGCGCCTGACCAATCTCCCGCCGCCCAGGCCCGGATCACCGCCAGGTGTGCGGCCTCCCGGTCATCCACCGGGACGATTTCGCCCATCCTCGCAAGGCCGGAGACGCCAGGACCGCGCTCCGAGGACATCAGGCCCAGATAGGCGCCCAGCATCCGTCCCAGGGCGCAGTCTGGGTCGGAGGCCGCCGTCTTGAGAAAGCCCATGGCCTCGGGCCGCATGGCGAAGAGGGCCTCCACGGCCTGCTCCAGGGCGGCCACCGCCCGGGGGCTTCCCCGCGTCTCCAGTCCAAACCGGTCCTTCATGCGCAGGTCCCCCTCAGCCTCCTGATCTTGCCACGCGCCGCGCGCCGGTCCAGAGCTTGCCGACCTGATGCACCAAGGTCCGCCATGCCCAAAGGTCCCGCCTTTCCTGAACAGACCCGCGCCGCGGCCGAGACCCTCATCGCCCAGTATGGCGAGGATGCCGAGGTGATCGCCACCCTTCGCGCCGCGGAGTTCGCCGCCATGGGCGACCGCAAGGGGCTTGCGGACTGGGACGACATCATCGCCTGCGTCGCCGCGCTCCAGGCGGGAGGGACAGGCGGCGCGACCCTCAACTGAGGGTCGCGGTCACCTGAAGGCTCAGTTCCCGTACCGGAAGATCGGGTCGTCCAGGTCGATCTTCGGCAGATCGTCCTTTTCCCGCCAGTAGTCCTGGCTGTGACGCCATTCGGGCTTGTCGCCCGACCTGGGCAAGAGGTGACCACCGCGCTGCAGGTAGCCCGGGTTGAAGTCCTCGGGGTCCATCCAGGGACCCAGGGTCATGTCCTTGTCCTCGGGCCGGAGCTCGGGGGTCACCCGCTTCACGCCCTTTGTCTTCATGTGGTCGAGGAGCCGGCAGACGAAGTCGCCGAGCAGGTCCACCCGAAGGGTCCAGCTGGCCCGGAAATAGCCGAACACCCAGACCAGGTTCGGCACGCCGGTGAACATCATGCCGCGGTAGGTGACGGTCTTGGACATGTCGAGGGGCTTGCCGTCGACCGTCATCTCGATGTCGCCCAGCACGCTCAGGTGGAAACCCGTGGCGGTGACGACCACGTCGGCCTCGATCACCTTGCCGGACTTCAGCTTCACGCCCTCCGGGACGAAGCGGTCGATCTCATCGGTCACGACGCTGGCCTGGCCCTCGATCACCGACTTGAAGAGGTCGCCCTCGGGTACGAAGGCGATCCGCTGGCTCCAGGGGCGGTACTTGGGCGTGAAGTTTTGCTGCACTGCCTCATCGCCGAGGAAGGCGCGGACGCCCGACAGCAGCTCGTTCCTCACAACCTCCGGCTCCTCGAAGGAGCGCCGGGTGAACTCGCCGCCGTCAAACAGGATCTTCCGGCGGACGATCTCGTGGATCCAGGTCTCATCGATCTCGAGCTGGCGCAGGGTGTCGGCCAGCTCGTTGGCGTTCCGTCCCGGAATGAAATAGGTCGGCGAACGCTGCAGCATGGTCACATGGGCGCACTTTCCAGCGATGGCCGGGACCAGGGTGGCCGCGGTCGCGCCCGAGCCGATCAGCAGCACCTTCTTGCCCGTAAGGTCGATATCCTTGGGCCAGTTCTGCGGGTGAATGACCTGACCCTGGTAGTCCTCCATCCCCTCCCAGTCGGGGGTGTAGCCGACGTCGTGCCGGTAATAGCCCTGGCACATCCAGAGGAAGTTGCAGGTGAAGGCCACCGTCTCGTCGGTGTCGAGGCGGACCGCCTCCACCGTCCAGGTATTGTCCAGGCTGGACCAGGTGGTCTTCAGGATCTTGTGCCGGTAGCGGATGTGCCGGCCGATGTCGTTCTCGGCGATCACCTCGCCCATGTATTTCAGGATCTCCTCGGCCGAGGCGATCGGGGCGTTGACCCAGGGCTTGAAGCGATAGCCAAAGGTGTAGAGGTCGCTGTCCGAGCGGATGCCGGGATACTTGTGCGTGCTCCAGGTCCCGCCAAAGGTCTCCTGGGTCTCAAGGACGACATAGCTTGTCCCCCGCGACTGGGTCTCGAGGTGGTAGGCGCCGCCGATTCCGGAAATGCCAGCGCCGACGACCAGGACGTCGAAATGCTCGATCTTGGTCGCCGCGCTGCGGCTCAGGGTTTCCGTCGCACTCATGGTCTTCCTCAAATGTCTGGTCGTCCGGCCCCAGGCCGGGAGACGCAATGCAAGAAAGGGAACCAAGCCCCTATCGCCTCATTGATCAAGATCAATAAGTCACGGGAAATTCCGGGCCTGGCGACGCCGGGGGCGGTTCAGCCCCTGAGACGGGCGCCCGTCGCCTTGCCGGCCGCCGCGACGATCCGGTCGGACAGGGCTTCGATGTCGGCATCGGTCAGGGTCTGTTCCCGGGGCTGGACGCGCACCTCGACCGCCACCGACTTGAACCCGTCCGGCACGCCGGCCCCGCGATAGACGTCGAAGATGCGGGCGTCGGCGACCAGGGCCTTGTCCGCCGCCAGGATCGGACGCACCAGGTCGCCCGCCGGGGTCGCCTCCGGCAGGAGGAAGGCGAAATCCCGCGACAGGGGCATCAGGACCGAGGGTTGGAAGGCCGGGCGGGTCTTCACGTCCCGCCGCTTGGGCTCGGGCAGGAGGTCCAGGTGGATCTCGAAGCCGAGGACCGGGCCGTCCACATCCATGGCCTTCAGGACCGCGGGATGGATCTCCCCGAACTCGGCGATCACTGTCTTGGGGCCCAGCTGGAGCCGGGCGGACCGGCCGGGGCTCCACCAGGAAGACGATGCGCCCTGGACGGTCTGCAGGGGCGGGGCGGAGAGTTCGCCGAGCAGGGCCTCAAGCTCGCCCTTCAGGTCGAAGAGGGCGTCATTGTCCCGGCCGTCCCAGCGGCGCGAGGGATGGGGCGAGACGACGGCCGTGATCACCGCCGACTGGTCGCCGGGCTGGTCGCCGCGATAGATCGGGCCGATCTCGAACAGGGCCGCGTCGGGATAGCCGCGCCGGGCGTTCCGCCCCACCGCCTCGATGAGGTTCGGCAGGATGGAGGGCCGCATGCAGTCCAGGTCCGCCGCGATGGGGTTGGACAGCACCAGTTCCGGGGCGCCGCCGCCGAACTGTTCGGCCGTCGCCTGCTTCATGAAGCTCCAGGTCACGGCTTCGGCAAACCCCGCAGCGGCCAGGGCCCGGCGGGCAATCCGCATCCGGCCCTGGCGCATCGTCAGCACACCCCCCGGCGGGAGGGCGACAGGCGGCAGGGGGGTGGAAGGCAAGGCGTCGTAGCCGGCGATCCGCGCCACTTCCTCGACGAGGTCCGCCCGGCCCTCGACGTCCCGTCGCCAGGAGGGCGGCGCGACGGTCTCGCCTTCGAGGGCAAAGCCCAGGTCCGAAAGGATGGTGTCGATCCGTGTGCGGTCCAGGGACAGCCCCGAGAGGGCCTCGACATAGCTCCGGTCGAAGGGGAAGGGTGCCGGCCGCGAGGGTGCCTGCCCCGCCAGGACCGCCTCGGAGGCCTCCCCGCCGCAGATGTCCAGGATCAGCCGGGTCGCAAGTTCCAGGCCGGGAAGTAGGCCCTCCGGGTCCACGCCCCGGGCGAAGCGGTACTGGGC
>CAIZKE010000091.1 GCA_903933475.1 uncultured Alphaproteobacteria bacterium
GCCTCGTCCAGCAGGGGGCCAGCCACCTTCAGCCGGCCGGCGAAGCCCCGGGCATAGGCCAGGTGGGCCTCGCGGTTGGCCAGCCTGAGCTCCAGGCTGTTCGGCTTGTCGTTGCAGACCAGGACATAGAGGCCCATGGGCGCGGTTCCTTTCAGGGTTCAGCGTTCGGATTTGAGGGGGCGGGAGAGGAGGCCAGTGATAGCCGCCTCGACCCCGACCTCGCCAGCGAGGATGGCGGCGACGGCCTCGCAGATGGGGGCCTCGACCCCGATCCGGGCCGCCAGTTCGCGCACAGCGGGGGCGGAGGCGACGCCCTCGGCCACCGTGACCTTGCCGGCCAGGGCGGCCTCGAGGGACTGGCCCTGGCCGAGGGCCAGGCCGACGCTCATGTTCCGGGACTGGGGCGAGGAACAGGTCAGGACCAGGTCGCCCAGGCCGCAGAGGCCGGCGACCGTCTCGGCCCGACCGCCCAGGGCCACGGCCATCCGGGTCAGCTCGGCGAAGCCCCGGGTGATCAGGGCGGCGTGGGCCGAGCGTCCCAGGCCCCGCCCCTCAGACACCCCGCAGGCGATGGCCAGGACATTCTTCACCGCCCCGCCGACCTCAGCCCCCACCAGGTCCGTGGCGGCGTAGGGCCGGAAGCCGGGTCCGGCCACGGCCCGGGCCAGGGCGGTACCCAGGGCTTCGTCCGGGCAGGCCAGGGTGACGGCGGTCGGCAGGCCCCGGGCCACCTCGGCGGCGAAGGAGGGCCCCGACAGGACTGCCGCCCGCGCATCTGGCAGGGTCTCGGCGAGGACCTCGGTCATGAGCTTCAGGGAACCCTGCTCTATCCCCTTGGCGCAGAGGACCATGGGTGTCCCGGCGGAGACGACGGGGGCGAAGGCGCGCAGGCTCGAGCGCAGATGCTGTGCCGGCGTCACGTTGAGAAAAAAGTCCCGCCCGGCCAGGTCCTGGGGTTGCGACACGGCGCGGATCCCCGCATCCAGCGTCACTCCGGGCAGGAAGGTCCGGTTCTCCCGGCGGACATTGACATCCTCCACCACCTCGGGCTCCCGGGCATAGAGGGCGACGTCCAGTCCCGCCCGGGCGCAGACCAGGGCCAGGGCCGTGCCCCAGGCGCCGGCGCCGATCACGCCGACGGTCCGGAAGGTCTCGCTCATGCCTTGGCTCCCTTTCGGCCGGGAAGATGGGTGGGCCGCGCCGCCGCCGCCGCCGGGTCGAGGGGCCAGCGCGGGCGGGCCGGTGCGGACAGGGGATCGGTCAGGCCCAGGGCCAGGCGCTCGGCGCCGGCCAGGGCGATCATGGCGGCGTTGTCCGTGCAGTAGGCGAGGGGCGGGGCGTGGAAGCTCCAGCCGAGTTCCGAGGCGAGGTCCTGCAGGGTCGCGCGCACCGCGCCGTTGGCCGCCACCCCGCCGGCGACGACGAACCGCCGCCCGCCCGGAGGCAGGTCCAGGGCGCAGGCTGTCATGGCCCGGCGGGTGCGGTCGGCCAGCTGGCGGGCGATGGCCGACTGGACGGCGGCGGCGAGGTCGGCCCGCGAGGCTTCGCTACAGGTTGCGGCCAGGCGCGCCGCCGCGGTCTTGAGTCCCGAGAAGGAAAAGTCACAGCCTGGTCGGCCGAGGAGGGCCCGGGGCAGGTCAAAGGCGGCCGGATCACCGGAGGCTGCCAGCCGCTCCAGGGCCGGACCGCCAGGAAAGGGCAGGCCCAGGGACTTGGCGATCTTGTCGAAGGCCTCCCCCGCCGCGTCATCAATAGTCGAGCCCAGGCGCGTGCAGGCGCCGATGCCGTCCACCCGCAGCAGCTGGCAGTGCCCGCCAGAGACCAGGAGGAGCAGGAAGGGATAGTCGATCCGCGCGCCCAGCCGGGCCGAGACTGCGTGTCCCTCCAGGTGGTTCACCGCCACCAGGGGCAGGCCCCGGGCCAGGGCTACGGCCTTGCCGAAGGCCAGGCCCACCATCACCCCGCCGATCAGGCCCGGACCGGCCGTGGCCGCCACGCCCGAGACGTCCTCCCAGCGGATCCCCGCCTTGGACATGGCTTCGGCAGCGACGCCGTCAATGGCCTCGACATGGGCCCGGGCGGCGATTTCCGGAACCACGCCGCCGAAGGGCGCATGCTGCTCCGTCTGCAGGCCAACCACGGACGACAGGACGCAAACCTCGCCCGCCGCGGATAGCCGCACAACCGCTGCAGCGGTCTCGTCGCAGCTCGTCTCGACGCCAAGGACGATCAGGTCGGTCATGCGGGGCGGGGCATGTGGGGGCGGGGGTCCGGGTTGCAGCCCCGGCGCGGCTCCTGTAGGGCCGGTCCGGAGTGAGTTCCAGTCGAGGTAGCCCTCCCGTCGTGCGTGTGCAACAGCCTGTCCGGATCGGGGCCCGTGGCTCCAAGCTTTCCCTCGCCCAGGCGGGGCAGATGCAAAGGCGGATCGCCGCCGCCCTCGGCGCTCCCCCCGAGGACGCCGACCGCGTTGCCCCCCTGGTGGTCATCACCACAACGGGCGACCGGGTCCAGGACCGCCGCCTGCTTGAAATCGGCGGCAAGGGGCTCTTCACCAAGGAGATCGAGGAGGCCCTGCTCGCCGGCCAGATCGACTGCGCCATCCATTCGCTCAAGGACATGCCCGTGGCCTCGCCCGAGGGCCTGGTCCTGGCGGCTATCCCCGAGCGCGAGGACCCGCGGGACGCCTTCATCAGCCTGATCGCCGAACGTCTGGAAGACCTGCCCCAGGGCGCCCGCCTGGGCACGGCCTCGCTCCGCCGCCAGGCCCAGTGCCTGAACCTGCGGCCCGACCTCGACGTGCGCATGCTGCGCGGCAATGTCGATACCCGGCTGGAGAAGCTCAGGGCCGGCGAGGCCGACGCTATCCTGCTGGCGGCCTCGGGCCTGAACCGGCTGGGCCTTTCGGACCTGCCCCGCAGCTTCATCGATCCCCGGCACTCCCCACCGGCTCCGGGCCAGGGCGCCCTGGCCATCCAGACCCGGGAGGCGGATCGCGACCTTCCCTGGCTGGCGGCCCTGCGTCACGCTCCGACGGCCCTGGCCGTCTCTGCCGAGCGGGGCGCCATGGCCGCCCTGGAGGGCAGTTGCCGCACGGCGATCGGCGCTTACGCCTTCTTCGAGGACGATGACCTTGTCCTGGCGGTCGAGGCCCTGTCCCCCGACGGCGTCCACCGGTTCCGGGGCGAGGGGCGTGTCACGGCTTCGGCTGGCCCCATCGCCGCAGCGGCCCTGGGCCTGGAGCTGGGCCGCCGGATCCAGTCCGATGGTGGCGCCCTCATCCTCCTTCCGGATTGATTCCCCGGCGCAGGCGCGCATGCTCGCCTCCAGTATGAGCCCCGCCGCCGCACCCAGGGTCTGGATCACCCGCGCCGAACCGGGCGCCTCCGCCACCGCGCGCCGGGTGGCGGCCGCCGGCCTCGTCCCCCTGGTCGCACCACTCCTTGAGACCGCCGACCTGCCGGGCGCCGCCGCGGCCCTCGAGGCCCTCCCGCCCTCCACCGTCCTGGCCTTCACCTCCGCCAACGGCGTCCGGGCCCTTGCCCGCCTGACCCCGCGCCGGGACCTGAAGGCCTGGTGCGTGGGCGCCGCCACGGCCGGGGCAGCCCGTCTCGCAGGCTTCGTCGACGTGGTTGCCGGGGGCGGCGACGTGGAGGCCCTGGCCCGGGACCTGTTGGCGGCCCCTGGCGCCGCAGAGATCGTCCACGCCAGTGCCCTGGAGCCCGCCGGCGACCTCGTCGGACGCCTGACCGCCGCCGGCCGGCCCGCCCGTCGGCTCGCCGTCTACGCGGCCCGGGAGGCCCGCCCCGCCCCGGCCCGCCTGCAGGAGGCCCTCGGGTCGGAAAGCATCCTTGTCCACTCGCCCCGGGCGGCGCGGATCCTGGCGGGCCTCCTCGGCGGCCGGCCGGGTCCGGGGCCCCGGGTGGTCGGGCTCTCCCCGGCCTGCCTGGCGCCTCTCGCAAGCCTGAATCTCGCCGGAATGGCGGCGCCCGCTTCACCCCTCGAATCTGACCTCATAAATCTGCTAGCCTCCCTGCGATGACCGAGACGCCCGCCCGCCCGCTGCCACCCCGCACGCCCTCCCTCGCCGGACGGCTGTTCTGGGCCCTGATCGCCTTCGGGGCGGTCGCCATCCTCGCTGGCGCCGCCTTCATCCGGTTCGGCCCCGGCCTGCCCGCACCTCTGGACCCTGGCCGCGGGGCACCCACCGCCATTCTTCCGGTACCCCCGCCGCGCACCGTCGACCTTCCGGCGCCCGCCGCCCCGCCACCCCAGGCTGGAGACCTTGTCCGCCTCGAGGCCCGCCTCGACGACCTGGAGGCCGGCCGAACGCGCACGGCAGCTTCGGCCCGGTCGGCCCTGGCCGCCGCGGCCCTCTTGTCCGCCGCCCAGACCTCACGGCCCTTTACCGGGGAGCTGGCGGCCGTGGCGGCCCAGGCTCCCGCAGGTATCGACCTGTCCGGCTTCGCCGCCATGGCCTCCACGGGCGTCCCCAGCCGAGCCGCCCTGGCCCGGGACTTTCCCGAC
>CAIZKE010000092.1 GCA_903933475.1 uncultured Alphaproteobacteria bacterium
ACCTCGTCAGGTCTGCTGGCGCGGAAGACCACCATCGCCGGGGTCCCGGGGGCGCGTCCAGCGGCGATCAGCCGATCTGCGATCCGCCCTGCGGTGCTGGCACCCATGTAGATCACCACCGTATGGTTGGCTCGCGCAAGGGCCTCCCAGTCGAGGTCGGGCTCGCGATCCCCTGCGGCGTGTCCGGTCACGAATGTGACGGCCTGGGCAGACTTGCGGTGAGTCAGCGGCGCGCCTGCCGAAGCGGAGGCGGCGAGCGCCGCGGTGATCCCCGGAACAACCTCGCAGGGAACGCCCGCGGCTCGGCAGGCTTCCAGTTCTTCTCCACCCCGTCCGAAGATGAAGGGGTCGCCGCCCTTTAGCCGGACCACGTTCAGTCCCTCGGACGCCAGACCGACCAGGAGCCGGTTGATCTCTTCCTGGGCGTAGGTGTGGCGAGATTTCCGCTTCGCCACGGAAATGCGCCGGGCCGAAGCTGGAGCCAGGGCCAGGATGGCCTCGGGAACCAGCCCGTCATGGACAACGACATCCGCCTGGGACAGCACCCGGACAGCGCGGACCGTCATGAGGTCCGGGTCCCCTGGACCGGCTCCCGCCAGCCAGACCCTGCCGGTGACCCGGGGTGCCGCGCCACGGAGTTTGGCACCGCCTCCTACGACCACAAGGCCGCGGCGGCGCGACAACTTACCAGGATCGGCCATGCCGGCGATCGCCTCCGAGTGCAGGGCCAGGGCCCAAAAGACGACCCACCGGACCCTGCTGTGCGCAGCCCGGACAGCCGAAGGGTTGCAAACTGACTGCACAGGGCTCAATTCGCAAGTCGAGGACTTCTGCCTCAGCGTTCAGGAAATCTCGTGAAGCGTTCCCCCGACCGACGCCGGCTACCGCCCCTCAACGCCCTGCGCGCATTTGAGGCGGCGGCGCGCCACCTCAACTTCTCCCGGGCGGCAGACGAGCTCTCGGTCACGCCGGGCGCCGTTTCGCAGCAGATCCAGAACCTTGAGGACTATGTGGGCGCGCCCCTCTTCCGCAGGACGCCCAAGGGGCTCCTGCTGACGGACGCGGCCCAGACCGCCCTGCCCGCCCTCCGGGAGGCCTTCGACAGGCTCGCCGAGGCCGCTTCCCTGCTGACCGCAGCGGTGGACGGTCGGCGGCTTACCCTCACCGCCGCGCCTTCCTTCGCCGCCAAGTGGCTGGTGCCGCGACTGGGGAGTTTCGAGGCGGCCAATCCCCAGGTCGACGTCTGGTTGTCTGCAGGCCTGGACCTGGTGGACCTCACGGCTGGAGAGGTGGACATCGCCCTGCGCTACGGTGCCGGCCGCTATGCTGGCATGGAGGTACGACGCCTGATCGGGGAGACCGTGATCCCCGTCCTTAGTCCCGAGCTCCATGCGGCGACCCCCCTGGACCGGCCCGAGGACCTTTCGCGACACATCCTGCTTCATGATGGCTCGCCCGAGCCCGACGATTCCTGTCCAGACTGGACCATGTGGCTTGCCGCGCGCGGCGTTCGCGAGGTGGACGGTACGCGAGGTCCCCGCTTCAACCAGTCCAGCCTGGTGATTGAGGCGGCGGTCAACGGCCGGGGCATCGCCCTGGCCAAGCGGACCCTGGCGCAGGATGACCTCGACGCCGGCCGGCTGGTGGCTCCCCTCCAGATCGCGACCGCAGTCGATTTCGCCTACTATCTGGTACACCCCAAGGCCAAGGGCCGCCTGCCGCAGGTCAAGGCCTTCATCAACTGGATCACGGCTGAGGCCGAGGCTCACGAAGCCGTCTTGCGGACCCTCGACAACGGGGCCGGGATCTAGAGCCTGTTCCCTTCAGATGGAACGTCTGAAGGGACAAAACAGGCTCTAAGTCCAAAACGTTAGATCCTGTTTGGATCCGATAACCGGTTCCCACTTATCGGAACAGGATCTAGGCCGCCAGCCAGGCCTCGACCTCGGCAAGGACGAACGCCAACTCCCCGAGGATGGGCTCCATGCCCTCGAACTCGCCCATTTCCCAGTCCTCGCAAAGGTCGCCGAGGATCTGGGCACCGATGGCGCGGCCCGAACCCTTCAGGGTATGGATCACCTCAGCGGCCGAGGCGGGGTCTGCAGCCTGAAGCCGCCCGGACCAGCCCGCGGCCTCGGCGAGGAAGATCTCCAGGACCTCCCGCATGAGTCCCACATCCCCTGCGGCCAGCCGCTCCAGGAAACCGAAATCGACGCGTCCACCAGTCCCTGGCGAAACCATCTTCATCCCCCAAATTCCACGCCCTTGCGTTCGACGCGGTTTGCAGTATTTTCCGCGCCCTCGCCCCGGGGCCGCAAGGCACCGTAAGGCTTGGGTGCATAGCTCAGTTGGTAGAGCAGCTGACTCTTAATCAGCGGGTCGTAGGTTCGAATCCTACTGCACCCACCATCCTCCCGCCGAAACGCCGGCGCCGGAAGCGTGGATCCCCTCGAAAAGACCGACGGGTATCGACTCCTGGGAAGGTACCGTCAGTCTCCGGCTGACAGAATATCTGGGACCTCAGCGAGCGACGCTCGGCTTGACCCCCCGTCCTCCCCTGTTAGGACCGGTTTAGCATCCTCGCGCCGTAATCCCGGGAGACCCCAATGTCCGACACGCATCAGCGCCCGGAAACCCTTGTCCTCCATGCCGGCTGGCGAGCGGACCCGACCACGGGCTCGGTGGCGGTTCCGATCCATCAGACCACTTCCTATCAGTTCCGCGACACCGGCCATGCGGCCTCGCTGTTCGCTCTCCAGGAGCTGGGCAACATCTACACGCGGATCATGAATCCCACGACGGACGTGCTGGAGCAGCGCATCACGGCGCTGGAAGGCGGAGTGGGCGCGCTGGCGGTGGCTTCAGGCCAGGCAGCCTCGGCCTACGCCATTCAGAACCTCGCCCGGGCGGGCGACAATGTGGTGTCCTCGACCGCCCTCTACGGCGGCACCTGGAACCTCTTCGCCAACACCCTGAAGGACCAGGGCATCGAGGTCCGCTTCGTGGATCCTGCCGACCCGGAAAACTTCCGCCGGGCCACCGACGACAGGACCCGCGCCTACTATGCAGAGACCCTGCCCAACCCCAAGCTCGAGGCCTTCCCCATCGCCGAGGTCGCCGCCATCGGGCGGGAGTTCGGCATTCCCCTGATCATGGACAATACCGCAGCGCCCCTTCTGGTTCGGCCCTTCGATCATGGCGCGGCCATCATCGTCTATTCCGCCACCAAGTACCTTGGCGGCCACGGCACCTCCATCGGCGGCCTGATCGTGGACTCCGGGAAGTTCGACTGGGAGAGCCGGCCCGAGCGCCAGCCCCTGCTGAATACCCCCGACGCCTCCTACCATGGGGCCGTCTGGACCCAGGCCGTGAAGCCCCTCGGCCCCATCGCCTACATCCTGCGGGCCCGGGTCATCCTCCTGCGCGACCTGGGCGCAGCCCTGTCGCCCTTCAACGCCTTCCAGATCCTCCAGGGCGTCGAAACCCTGGCCCTGCGGATGGAGCGCCACTGCGCCAACGCCACGGCCGTGGCGGCCTGGCTTCAGGGGCGCAAGGGCGTTTCTCGGGTGATCCACCCGTCCCAGCAGACCGGCGAGGCTCGGGCCCGCGCCGATCGCGTCATGAAGGGCGGCTACGGCGGCCTGGTCGGTTTTGAACTGGATGGCGGACTGGAGACCGGGCGGCGCTTCATCGACAGCCTGAAGCTCCTCTACCACGTCGCGAACATCGGAGATGCCCGGAGCCTGGCGATCCACCCGGCCTCTACGACCCACTCCCAGCTGTCCGCCGAGGAGCAGGCGGCCACGGGCGTCTCGGCAGGATATGTGCGCCTGTCGATCGGCATCGAGCACGTCGACGACATCATCGCCGACCTCGACCAAGCCATTTCAGCAGTCCTGGCCTGATTCCCGGGCTGCGCCTCGCGGGGCTCAGCCGAACTCGATCAGAACCTCGTCGGCGGCGACGGAGGCCCCGGAGGCCACCAGGACGGCCTTGACCACCCCGTCCCGCTCCGCCCGGATGATGTTCTGCATCTTCATGGCCTCGATGATTGCCACCTGCTCGCCCGACCGGACGGACTGGCCGGTCTCGACGTCCAGGGAGACCACAAGGCCAGGCATGGGCGAGATCACCAGCTTGGACGTGTCCGCCGCCTTCTTGGGCGGTAGCATGTCGTGGAGCTGCGCCGAGCGGGGCGAAAGCACCAGAATCCGGCGGGTCGCCGCGCGATGACGGATGACGTAGCCTTCCGCCGCCGGCTGGACTGCGCAAGCGAAGGCCCTGCCATCGACGACGCCCCGGAATACTGGCAGGCCGGGCCGCCAGTCGACCTGACCGAGGCTGATGGCCCGGCCCTCATCCAGTATGTCGACCTTCAGGCCCTCGTCCGTGGCCTGGATGAGAACAGGCCGGTGCTCGCCAGCGCCGATCACCACCCAGTCGTCCCGCAGGCGGCCCCCCGCTGCGCGCCCAGCGATGGCCCGGTGCATGGCACAGGCCACGGCGGTCATGAGGTCTTTCTGGAAGTCGTCAGGCGCGGTTCCCTGGAAGCCCTCCGGGAATTCGTCCTTGATGTAGGAGGTCGACAGCTCCCCGGAGCGGAAGCGCCCCTGGTCCATGACGGCAGCCAGGAAGGGGATGTTCTGCCCCAGGCCCTCGATGTGGAAGTTCTCCAGCGCCCGCCCCATGGCGTCGATGGCCGCGATCCGGTCCGGCCCCCAGGTCGACAGCTTGGAGATCATGGGGTCGTAGTACATCGAGATCTCGTCGCCCTCGCGGACGCCGGCGTCATTGCGGACGATGGCGCCACCCTCGACCTCGCCCTCTAAGGGAGGGCTATAGCGGACGAGCCGGCCAATCGACGGCAGGAAGCCCCGATAGGGATCCTCCGCGTAGATCCGGCTCTCCATGGCCCAGCCCTTGATGGACAGGTCCTCCTGGCGGAAGGCCAGTTTCTCTCCCCAGGCTGAACGGATCATCTGCTCGACCAGGTCCACCCCGGTGATGAGCTCAGTCACGGGATGCTCCACCTGGAGGCGGGTGTTCATCTCCAGGAAGAAGAAGCTGCGGTCCTGGCCGGCGACGAACTCAACGGTGCCGGCGCTGTCGTAGTTGACCGCCTTGGCCAGGGCGACGGCCTGGGCGCCCATGGCCGCCCGGGTCGCCGCGTCCAGCAGAGGCGACGGGGCCTCTTCGACCACCTTCTGGTTCCGGCGCTGGATGGAGCATTCGCGCTCGAAGAGATGGATGACATTGCCGTGCTTGTCGCCCAGGACCTGGATCTCGATATGCCGGGGGCTCTCGATGAATTTCTCGATGAAGATCCGGTCGTCGCCAAAGCTGGCCTTGGCCTCGGCGCGGACGGCGGGAAAGCCCTCCTCGACGTCCTGGCGGTTCCAGGCGACGCGAATGCCCTTGCCGCCGCCGCCGGCGGAGGCCTTGATCATCACCGGATAGCTGATGTCCTCCGCGATGCGGATGGCGTGGGCGGTGTCCTCGATCTCGCCAACATGGCCGGGTACGACCGAGACATTGGCGCGGGCAGCGAACTTCTTGGACTCGATCTTGTCGCCCATGGCCTGGATAGCGTGGGGATTGGGACCGATGAAGACGATCCCTTCGTCCGCGAGACGCTGGGCGAAGCCCGCGTTCTCGGACAGGAAGCCGAAGCCGGGATGGACCGCCTCGGCACCCGTCGCCCGGCAGGCCTCGACGATCTTGTCAGCTACCAAGTAGCTGGAGGAAGCCGGTGCCGGGCCGATGAAGACGCTCTCGTCTGCCATCTCCACGGCCATGGAGTCCGCATCGGCCTCGGAATAGACCACCACGGTGGAGATCCCCAGCCGCCGGCAGGTCCTGATGATCCGCACGGCGATCTCGCCGCGGTTGGCAATGAG
>CAIZKE010000093.1 GCA_903933475.1 uncultured Alphaproteobacteria bacterium
GATGTCTGGCAGTTCACCGCCGGCCTGCGGTACACGGCCGACCACAAGGAGGGCTTCGAGTCCTTCCGGGGCCTTTGCATGACCAACTCCTGCATCGGCGACCCCCGCGTCTTTGGCACCCTGGTGGGCGGCCAGGCCCTGGACATCACCACCCTGCTGGCTGCCGGCTATCCCTCCCAGGCCGCCGCCAAGGTGGAGGGCGTCACCACGGCGCCGAGCCAGCAATCCGCGACCAAGTGGGTCAACTACGTCATCGACCCGGCCACCGGCCGCGCCAACCGCCAGCTCGAGAACGACTGGTCGGGCGTCACCGGCACCCTCGGGGTCGAATGGAACCCGGATCGGGGCACCAACGCCTATTTCCGCTATGGCCGCGGCTACAAGTCCGGGGGCTTCAATGCCGCCGAAATCGTACCCTCGCCCTCCACGGACGCGGAAACCGTCGACGCCTACGAGATCGGCCTGAAGAAGGACATCGGCTCGACCCTGCGGATCAACACCGCCATCTTCCTCTACAACTACAAGGACCTGCAGATCCCGATCCGGGTCCTGGTGCAGACCGAGCTCGGCAATACCGTCCAGACCCAGTTCCTGAACGTCCCGGAATCCGAGTCCAAGGGCATCGAAGTCGAGGCCAACTGGAAGCCGATCCGGGGCCTCGAGTTCCTGGCGAGCTACTCCTACAATCCGACTGAGGTGAAGAGCGGCTGCAGCCTGACCGATACCAAGGCCTGCGTGCTCGACGTGTCGGACCCCCTGGCCCAGGACCCCGACGCCCAGCCGGCCATCACGGTCAGCACGCCGACCACCACGCCCAACGATACCCAGACCAAGGTGCTGCAGAGCCTGCGGGGCAACAGCCTGCCCTATGCCCCGGAAAGCAAGTTCGCCCTCAACGCCAACTACACCTGGCTCCTGGAGGACAGCAGCCTGACCGTCAGCGCCAACTATGTCTGGCGGGACGCCTCCTACGCCAACCTCTTCACCCGCGACTACAACCGGGCGCCGGCCTGGGACTCCAAGGACTTCCGGGTGGTCTGGCGGACCTATTCGGGCCGATACACGGTCACGGGCTATGTCCGGAACGCCTTCGACGACCTGACCTTCAACTCGGCCAACGGCGGCACCCGCCTGGCGCCGGATCCGTCGAATCCGACCAACTATGCCAACGTCGTGCAGTCCCTGGCGATGAACCCGCCCCGGACCTACGGCATCGCCTTCCATTACAAGTTCTGGTGACCTGACGCCGGGAGGCCGGGACTGCGCCGAGGCGTTCTCTTTTGTTCAGGCCGCGCGCCACTTCCCAGGGGTGCGCGGCGTGACTTCGGTGCCGGGCGCGCGTTGACAGGGTACCGGGGCGGGCTCACGATGAAGAGCACAGAATTGGCCGGACAAGGCTCCGGCGGCCAGGACAGGGAGGCCGACATGGCGGACGGTGAGATTCAGATGAAGGCGCAGTTCCACGCCATGACCGAGAGCACCGCCGAGGACTGGGCCGCCATCGGCAAGGCCGGCGCGCCCTTCCACCGCGAGTTCCCGAACCGGCTGGTCGCCCACCTGAACATGCTGGGCGAGGACAGCGGCGGCTTTGCCGTGACCCGCCTGGAGCATTCCCTGCAGACTGCCAGCCGCGCCCACCGCGACGGCCGGGACGAGGAATACGTGGTCTGCGCCCTGCTGCACGACGTGGGCGACATCCTGGCGCCGTCCAACCATGCCGAGCTGGGGGCCATGATCCTGAAGCCCTACGTCTCCGAGCAGAACTACTGGATGATGGACAAGCACGGGATCTTCCAGGGCTATTACTTCTTCCATCACCTGGGCCTGGACCGCGACATGCGGGACGAATTCCGGGGCCATCCCAGTTTCGAGTACACAGCCCAGTTCTGCCATCTCTACGACCAGAACAGCTTTGACCCGGCCTATGAGTCCATGCCCCTGTCGGCCTTCGAGCCCATGATCCACCGCGTGACGGCCCAGCCCAAGCGCTCGATCTACCGCCGCAAGGACGCCTGAGGGAGCGGGGCCCCCGGGCCCCGGAACGGCCGACATGGCCTATGAGGACATCCTCTACGAGGTAGAGGCGGGGGTGGCGACGGTCACCCTCAACCGGCCAGACCGGCTCAACGCCTGGCGCGGGGTCATGGAGGGCGAACTGCGCCAGGCCATGCGGGTCGCGGCGGACGATCCCGGTGTTAGGGTCATCGTCCTGACCGGTGCCGGGCGCGGCTTCTGCGCCGGGGCGGACATGGACGTCCTCCAGGATGCTATGGCTGCAGGGGGAACTGGCGGCGGCGGCCCGGACGCCTTTGATCCCGCCTCGCGCCCGGACTTCCGGCTCCAGTATCCCTATTTCCCGGCCGTCCCGAAGCCGATCCTGGGGGCCATCAACGGCGCCTGCGCAGGGCTCGGCCTGGTCATGGCCCTCTACACCGACATCCGCCTTGCCTCGGATACGGCGGTCTTCACCACCGCCTTCTCCCGCCGGGGCCTGATCGCCGAGCACGGGATCTCCTGGCTCCTGCCGCGGATCGTCGGCATGGCCAATGCGGCCGACCTGCTCTACTCGGCCCGCCGGGTCGACGCCGCCGAGGCCCTGAGAATCGGACTGGTCAACCGGGTCTTCCCGGCCGCCAGCTTCCGGGATGACGTCGCGGCCTATGCACGCATGCTGGCCACCGAGGTCTCGCCCCGCTCGCTTGCGGTCATGAAGCGAGAGCTCTGGAACAGCCCCTTCCAGTCCCTCTCGGAGGCGATCGTCGACGCCAATGCCGACATGGCCCTCAGCCTGAAGTCCGACGACTTCAAGGAGGGCGTGGCCCACTTCCTCGAAAAGCGGCCGGCGAGGTTCACGGGGCGTTGAGTTCACGGTCGGCCAGTACCGGGCAGCGTTCAACAGGGCGTGAGAGTGCGAAGGCGGCCAGTGGCGCGTCCGTGCTGGCAGACTATCTGCGCCCCGAGGGCCGAAAGCTGGCGGCGCTCGCCGTCTTCCTGGTGGCGGGTACCGCGGTCCAGCTGGCTTCGCCGCAGATCATCCGGACCTTCATCGATACGGCGGCGCAGGGCGGGGCCGACGCCCCCCTCGAAAGGCTCTGGATGCTGGCGGGCCTGTTCATCGCCGTCTCCCTCCTCGCCCAGGTGCTGCAGATCGGCTCGACCTATTTCAGCGAGCAGCTGGGCTGGTCGGCGACCAACCGCATGCGCCAGGACCTGGCCGCCCACGCCCTCGACCTCGACATGGCCTTCCATACGGCGAAGTCGCCGGGCGAGCTTATCGAGCGGGTCGACGGCGACGTGGCCGCCTTGGCGGCCTTCTTCTCCCAGTTCATCCTGCAGATCATCGGCGGCGCCCTGCTCCTTGGGGGCATACTTGTGGTGCTCTACCTGCAGGACTGGCGGATCGGGGCCCTGCTGACGGTCTTCGCCGTCGTCGCCGGTGTCGCCCTGCACGCCATCCGGCGCATTGCCGGGGGGCGGTGGGAGCGCCTGCGCGAGGCCTGGTCGGCCTACTCCGGCTTCCTGGAGGAGCGCCTCGCCGGCCTCGACGACGTCCGGGCCAATGGCGGCGGCGGCCATGTCATGCGGCGCATGGCCCAGGTGAACCAGGAGCTCCTCGTTTCGAACGTCTCTGCGGCGCGGCGCGGCCACTGGATCTTCCTGACCGCCAGCA
>CAIZKE010000094.1 GCA_903933475.1 uncultured Alphaproteobacteria bacterium
ACGGCGTCGAAGTGGCGGGCGAGGTCCAGGGCCTCGAGGATGGGCGTGGACAGGCGGGTCAGCTTGTTGGTGCAGACGGCCAGCCGGGCACCGGCGGCGCGCAGGGCCTCAAGGCTCTCCGGCACGCCGGGGAAGGGCCGGGTGAGGTCGGCGCTGTGGAGGTTGTAGTGGGCGATGAAGCGCTCGAAGAGGGCCTCCAGGGCCGTCCCCTCGACACTCAATCCCTGGGCCTCGAAGCCGCGCTGGAGCAGTCGCCGGGCGCCGTGACCGATCAGGCTGCGGCCCTGGTCAAAGGGCAGGGGGGCGATCCCTTCTTCGGCCAGCAGGTGGTTGAGGGTCGCCACAAGGTCGGGGGCGGAGTCCACCAGGGTGCCGTCCAGGTCGAAGGCGATGACGGCGCCGGCCAGGGGCTGGGCTTCGGACGGCATGGACGCTCCTGTTCAGGGCCCTGGGGCGGGGACTCCGCTGGCGGTTTCAGCTAAAGCCGCCATGATTGCCATCTCGCCTGCGATTCCGGGGTTTCCGCCATGACCGCCCGCGCCGCCGTCATCCTTGCCGCTGGGCAGGGGACCCGGATGAAGTCCCCCATCCCCAAGATGCTGCACCGTGTCGGTGGCCGCACCCTGCTGGACCGGGTCATCGACACCGTGCTCGAGACGGGCTGTGAACGGGTGGTGGTGGTGGTCGGGACCCACAGCCCTGTCGTCCGTGAGCGGGTCGAGGCCCGGCTGGGACCCGCCGCCATTGCCGTGCAGGACCCGCCCCTGGGCACCGGCCACGCCGTCCTGGCGGCCGGTCCGGCCCTGGCGGACTTCGACGGCGACGTCATGGTGGTCAACGGCGACTGCCCCCTGCTGCAGCCCGCGGATCTGGACCCGCTGTTCAGCCTGCGTGCAGCGGGAGCGGACCTGGCCCTGCTGGGCTTCCGGCCTGCCGATCCCCTGCTGTACGGGCGGATCCTGTCGGGGGCCGACGACCAGGTCCTGCGCATCGTCGAGGCCCGTGACGCCTCCCCGGCGGAACTGGCGGTGGGAGATTGCTACGCCGGCATGCTCTGCGCCGACCGCGTCCGGCTGTTCGACTGGCTGTCGCGGATCACCAACACCAACGCCAAGGGCGAGTACTACCTCACCGACGCCGTCGCCATCGCCGCCGGCGAGGGCGGGCGGGTGAAGGCCCATTACGCCCCAGAAAGCGCGGTCATGGGTGCCGACACCCCCGCCCAGCTGGCCCAGGCCGAGGCGGTCTTCCAGCAGCGCCGGCGGGCCCACTTCCTGTCCGAGGGCGTGGTCATGGCCGCGCCCGAGACCGTGCATTTCTCCTGGGACACCCGCATCGAGGCCGGCGTCCAGGTCGAGCCCTATGTGGTCTTCGCCCCGGGCGTGAGCATTGAGACCGGTGCCGTGATCCGGGCCTTCAGCCACCTGGAGGGCGCGAAGGTCGGCCCCGGCGCCCTGATCGGCCCCTATGCCCGCCTGCGGCCCGGCGCGGACATCGGCGAGGACGTGCACATCGGCAACTTCGTGGAGGTCAAGAAGGTCCGCCTGGACAAGGGTGCCAAGGCCAATCACCTGGCCTACCTGGGCGACGGAACCGTGGGGGCGGGGGCCAATATCGGTGCCGGTACGATCTTCTGCAACTACGACGGCTTCGACAAGTACGAGACCCATATTGGCCCGGGCGCCTTCATCGGCTCGAACACCGCCATTGTCGCCCCGCGCTCCATCGGGGCCGGGGCCATGACGGGCTCGGGCTCTGTCATCGTCCGCGACGTTCCGGATGATGCCCTGGCCGTGGCGCGGGGTGAGCAGAGCAACAAGGCCGGCTGGGCCGCCGCCTTCCGCGAGCGCAAGGCCGCCGAGGTCGCGGCCCGCAAGGCCAAGGGCGGATCGTGAGCGCCGAGGACCAGAAGCGCGCTGCCGGCGAGGCCGCCGCCGCCCTCGTCCAGCCCGGAATGGTGGTGGGCCTGGGCACAGGCTCCACCGCCGTCTGGTTCGTGCGCGCGCTGGCGGCCCGAAGGCTGGATGTCGTCGGCGTCGCCACCTCACGGTCCACGGCGGCCCTGGCCCAGGAACTGGGCCTTCGGGTGGCCGAGCTGGGCGAGACCGGCCCCATCGACCTGACCGTGGACGGCGCCGACGAGATTGGCCCGGCCCTCTCGCTCATCAAGGGCGGCGGTGCGGCCCTCCTGCGCGAGAAGCTGGTCTGGGAGGCCTCGCGCCGATGCGTGGTCATCGCCGACGCCAGCAAGCGCGTCTCCCGCCTGGGGGCCTTTCCCCTGCCGGTAGAGGTGGTGAGCTTCGGGCACCGCACCACCCTGGACCGGATCTGCGACGCCCTGTCCGAGTGCGACATCGGCGCCGCGCCTCGCCTGCGGATGAAGGAAGGGGTCCCTGTCCTGACCGACGGCGGCAACGTGATCTTCGACATTGCCTGTGGTCGGATCGACGCCCCGGCGGCCCTGGCGGCGGCGCTGAAATCCGTCACCGGCGTGGTGGACCACGGCCTTTTCCTCGACCTCGCCGACCTCGCCCTGGTGGCGACGGACTCCGGCGTGATGCAGATCGAGCCCTAGATCTCGCCGGCCCGCGCCCGCATGGAAGCGTCGAAGACCCGGTTCATCCACCCGCCGAGAAGGGCCAGCCAGATGAGGCCCGCGCCGGCCATGGCGGCATGCAGGCCCCAGAAGGCCGAGGGTGCCATATGCTCGTAGGCCTGGCCCAGCCGTCCCACCAGCAGGTTCCCGCCGGTGAAGGACAGGTAGTAGATGCCGAGCAGGGTGGTCGCCAGGCCTGTAGGGCCTACCCGCGAATAGAGGGACATGATCACCGTATCCACCCAGGGCAGGGCGGCGTCGGCCAGCATGAAGAAGAGGATGGGCAGGAGGATGTGGACCTTGCCACCCCCGAAGACCGCCGCCGAGAGGGCCAGGACCATGAAGGCGCAGGCGGTCAGGGCGCAGCCGACCATGATCCGCGAGGTCTCCCGCGGCTGACGCCCGCCCCGGGACTGCCAGGTCCAGATGCGCACAGCCAGGGCGGTGGCGACGATGGTGAGGATGCCGTCCAGGGTCGAGAACCAGGTGACCGGTACCTCGAAGCCACCGATGGTCCGGTCAACGTGCTCGCGCGCCCAGACCGGGAAGATGTTGAAGGCCTGGTTGTAGGCGCCGACGTTGAGCATGGACCCGACCAGGACCAGGAGCAGGGCGGCGACCACCAGGCCCTGCGTCGGACCGCGAGCGGTGCCTGGGGCAGACGGCACCGCCGCCTCGATGACGCGGCGGGCAGGAAAGCGCTTCACGCCTGCCAGGTAGGCGACCAACCCGAGGGACATGCCCCCTGCGGCGGCGGCGAGGCCATACGACCAGCCCACCTTCTCGCCCAGGGTGCCGACGACCAGGGGGGTGATGAAGCCGCCGATGTTCACGGCGATCAGGAACAGGCCGTAGGCACCGGTACGGCGCGGGTCCCCGGGTCCGTAGAGGGCGCCGACCTGGCTGAGCAGGTTCGACTTCACCAGGCCGCCGCCGATGATGATCAGGGCGAGGGCGATCAGGAAGGTGGCCTCCAGGGCCAGAAGGGCGTGCCCGAAGGTCAGGAGGACAAGGCCAGCCACAATGCAGGTGCGGGTCCCCAGCCAGCGGTCCCCAATCAGGCCCCCGAGGAGGGGCGTGGCGTAAAAGACGCCGGTCACCAGCCCAAAGGTGGCGGAGGCGAGCTCGAGGGGGCTAACCGCTCCAAAGGTGGCGCCCAGGAACCGGCGGAAGGACCCAAACCCGATCACCCCCTCCGCCGTGCCCGGCAGGAAGAGGTAGGTCGACATGTAGAGCGTCAGAATCGAGATCAGGCCGTAATAGGCGAAGGCTAGGCAGATCTCGGTGGCGAAGATGTGCCCGAAGGCCGTCGGATGCCCAAAGAAGGCGATGTCTGCGCGGTCGCGATCAGGCGTCCTGGGGACTGCGGGGGGTATCGGTTCGGCGGGTTCCATGACTTCGGCTTGAGCCCCGCGCCTTTGCGGGTCAAGCCCCGCCGCCCCCGGCATTCAACAGCACGCCGATATGCTTTAGACTCGATCTACCGCGAGGGGAGTTCGCCCATGAGCCAGTTTGACTACGATCTCTTTGTCGTCGGTGCCGGGTCCGGCGGGGTCCGGGCAGGCCGCCTGGCCGCGGCCTCCGGCGCACGGGTCGCCGTGGCAGAGGAATACCGGGTCGGCGGCACCTGCGTGATCCGGGGCTGCGTGCCCAAGAAGTTCATGGTCTACGCCTCGGAGTTCGCCCACTACGCCCACATCGCCGAGGGCTACGGCTGGTCCGCCTCGGGGGCGACCTTTGACTGGAGCCGCTTCCGGGAGGCCAAGGACCGCGAGATCGCCCGTCTTTCCGGCCTCTATGTGGCCAACCTGACCCGGTCGGGTGCCGAGATCCTGGAGGGCCGTGCCGTCCTGACCGGTCCCAACAGTCTCGAGGTCGAGGGCCGCGGAGCGGTCACCGCACAGCGCATCCTCATCGCCACAGGCGGCCGTCCCTGGAAGCCGGAAGACCTGCCGGGCGCGGACCTCGCCATGACCTCCGAGGAGGCCTTCGACCTCCCCGCCCTGCCAGAGCGGATCGTGATCGTCGGTGGTGGCTTCATCGCCGTGGAGTTCGCTGGCATTTTCAACGGCATGGGCGTCGATGTGACCCTGGTCTATCGCGGCGACCAGGTCCTGCGGGGATTTGATGAGGACATCCGCTCCCACGTGGCGGCCGAGATGCAGAGGCGGGGGGTGAAGCTCATCCTCGGCGCGCATCCGACAGAGATCTCAGGTCGACCCGGGGACCTGAAGTGCCGCCTGTCCGATGGCCAGGTCCTGCCGGCCAGCCAGGTCATGCTGGCGACAGGTCGCAAGCCCCACACGCGGGGACTGGGCCTGGA
>CAIZKE010000095.1 GCA_903933475.1 uncultured Alphaproteobacteria bacterium
CTGAGGTCCGCCTTCAAGGCTGCGGGCCGCCCGGCCACGGTCGAGGTCTATACAGGTGCCCAGCACGGCTGGTGCGTTCCGGGTTCGCCCGTTTACAACCCCGAAGGCGCGGAGAAGGCTTGGTCAGCCCTGCTCGCCCTCTACCGCCGCCGACTTACCTGATCGCCGGCCGCGCAGGGCGCGGAAGAATCCCCGCAGCAGGTCGCCGGACTCCCTGGCCAGAACGCCTCCGGTGACCTCAGGCCGCCAGTGGCAGTTTGGCGTGTCGAAGACCCGCGCCCCGTGGATCACGCCGCCGCCCTTGGGATCGTCGGCACCGAACACCACCCGGCCGATCCGGGCGTGGCTTATGGCCCCGGCGCACATGGGGCAGGGCTCCAGGGTCACGTAGAGGGTCAGGCCGGTCAGCCGGTAGTTGCCAAGCCTGCGGGCCGCCGTGCGCAGGGCGCGGATCTCTGCATGGGCTGTGGGGTCCTGGTCCCCGATGGGCGCATTTCCCTCGGCCGCCAGGACCTTTCCCGTGGCCGGGTCGACAATGACCGCCCCCACCGGGGTCTCCCCTCGGTCTGCAGCGGCTTGCGCCTCGGCGAGCGCAATGCGCATGTAGTCTGGGTCATGGTCCACGATCCGTTACGAACCCCCGCCGGCGGCGAAGGTCAATCCCCGGAGGGCGGCGGCGAGCGCGTCGCCAAGGCCCTGGCCCGTGCCGGCGTGGCCTCCCGCCGCGAGGTCGAGCGCCTGATCACCGAGGGCCGGGTCGCGTTGAACGGCCGTACACTGGACACCCCCGCGGTCCGGATCGACCCGGGTGACATACTGACCGTGGACGGAGAAGTGATCGCCGACGCAGAGCCGGTCCGCCTGTTCCGCTACCACAAGCCCTCGGGCCTGATGACCTCGCACAACGATCCCCAGGGTCGCCCGACCGTCTTCCAGGCGCTTCCTCCCGGGCTTCCGCGATTGATTTCCGTCGGCCGTCTCGACCTTGCGACAGAGGGCCTGCTCCTCCTCACCAACGACGGGGGCGTGGCCCGGACACTGGAACTCCCCGCCACGGGCCTGGTCCGCCGCTACAGGGCCCGCGCCTTCGGCCGGATCACCCAGGACAGGCTGGATGCCCTCAAGGCCGGTGTAACGGTGGAAGGCGTCCGTTACGGCCCGGTCGAGGCGGTGATCGACAAGGCCCGGGAGGGTGCCTCCGGTGCCAACCTCTGGGTCAGCGTCACCCTCTCCGAGGGCAAGAACCGCGAGGTCCGTAAGGTGCTGGAATCGGTCGGCCTCAAGGTCAACCGGCTGATTCGCCTGGCCTACGGTCCCTTCGCCCTTTCCACCCTGCCTCCGGGCGAGATCGAAGAGGTGGGGCCCAGGGTGATCCGCGAACTCTTCAGCCACATCATTCCCCCCGAGGACCTGCCCGGGGGCGACAGGCCGAAGTGGAGCCGACGGGCCCCGGTCTCGGAAAAGCGCCGCGAGGTCGTTGCGGCGGAGACAACCCCGCAGGGCGACGCCGCCGCCCGGGGTCGTCCCGCCTACAAGGCCGGCTGGGCCCGACCCAAACCGAAGGCACCGGGGGGATATCCGCCCCGAAAGCCTGGCGATCGCAAGCCCGACACCCGCAAGCCCGACGCCCGGAAGCCGGAAGCCCGGAAGCCAGACGCCCGGAAGCCGAATGCCCGGAAGCCTGGCGATCGGAAGCCAGACGCCTGGAAACCCGATGCCCGCAAACCCGATGCCCGGAAACCCGATACCGGCAAGCCAGGTGACCGGAAGCTAGGCACCCCGAAACCTGGCACCCCGAAACCGGACGCTCGGAGACCAGCCGCCAGCAGGGCCGGGAAGACGGACATCGGCAGGCCGCCGGCCGGAGCCAAGGCCCGCCCCGGCGGCCCCGCCCGCGCCGTCAGACCGTCTGGATCTCCACCGGACGGCGGGCGGCCTCCAGGGCCAGACGGGCCGAAGCGGTCTGCATCACCTTCAGGAACGACCGGCGCTCCTCGGAAAGGCCCTCCGAAAGGGGGCGGTCGAGGGCCGCGCGGGTAAGCCGCTTTGCGGCGGCTATGCCCTCGGCCCCGCGCGCCTCCCACTCGCGTGCCATCTCCAGGGCCCGGACGAGGGGGTTGGCCGCCAACTCGTGTACCAGGCCGATGGCATGGGCCTCCGCGCCCGTGAAGGTCAGGCCGCGCAGGATAATCTCCAGGGCCCTGGCCTCGCCCACCACCCGGGGCAGGCGCTGGGTGCCGCCGCCTCCCGGGAAGATGCCGATCCGGGTCTCGGGCAGGCCGATGGACGCCGCTTCCGGCGTGGCGATTCGGATATCGCAGGCCAGGGCCAGCTCGAAGCCGCCGCCCTGGCAGAGGCCGTTGATGGCCGCCACCACGGGTTTGTCCGCCGCAGCAATAATGTCCGTCAGTTCCAGGAAGCCGGGCGGCGGTGGCGGCGCGTCGGCGCGGGGCGGTGAAGGGGGTGGCCCGTCCTGCAGTCGGGCGCTCATGTCGGCCAGCTCGTCCACGTCATAGTGCCGGATGAAGATGCCGGGTACGCCCCCGGTCAGGACCAGGCAGCGCACCGTGGGATCGTCCAGGGCGACCTTCGTTTCGGCGTACATCTCCCGGGCGCCGGCTGCGGTCATCGTGCCCCAGGGCGGGTTGGCATAGGTCAGGACGACCGCCGCCCCCTTGCGTTCGCGGGTCACCAGGCTCATCAGGACCTCCCTGTCTGTCTTTATCCTGTCGCCACCCTAGACCTGACCGAGGCGAGCCCGCCATGCGCATTGTTTCCGGTGCCCTGAAGGGCCGCAACCTCGTCGCGCCGCCGGGGCAGGTCACCCGGCCCACTTCCGACCGGGCCCGTCAGGCCGTCTTCAACATCCTGGAGCACGCCGCCTGGGCACCACCCCTGGCCGGTGCCCGGGTCATCGACCTCTTCGCCGGTTCGGGTGCCCTGGGGTTCGAGGCCCTGTCCCGGGGTGCGGCCTTCTGCCTCTTCGTGGAGACCGAGGCGGCGGCCCGGGGCGCCATCCGCGACAATGCCGAGGCCTTCGCCCTGTTCGGTCGCACCCGCATCCACCGCCGGGACGCCACCGACCTGGGTGTCCGTCCCGGCGCCGACGGCCCCGCCTTCACCCTGGCCTTCCTCGATCCGCCCTATGGCCGGGGCCTGGGCGCGACCGCCCTGGCCTGCCTGCGCGAAGGCGGCTGGCTGGCCCCCGGCGCCCTCGCCATCCTCGAGACCGGTGCCGGCGAACCCACCCCTGAAACCCCCGGCTTCACCCTCCTCGACGCCCGCACCTGGGGCGCGGCGAAGGTCTGGTTCCTGCAGCTGGAGGGCGGGGAAGGGTAGGCGGGCCGCCCGGCGGCGGCCACGGGATTGGGCCTGTCACAAATCCGTTCTACGGTGTCAGACGCCTTTCGCGGAGATCCCATGTCCCACGCCCTGCCCCCGTCCCGCCGTGGCTTGCTCCTCTCCCTCGCCGCAGGTGCATCGAGCCTGGTTCCGGCGCGGCGGGCCAGGGCCAATCCCGTCTTCACGGACTTTCCGTTCCAGCTCGGGGTCGCGGCGGGTGATCCTGCCGAGGACGGCTTCGTGATCTGGACCCGGCTGGCGCCGAAGCCCCTGGAGCCCGGCGGCGGCATGCCCCCCCTGGCGGCTCCCGTCACCTGGGAGGTCGCTGCGGACCCGGGCTTCACCCAGGTGGTGCGGCGCGGCGAGGTCCTTGCCCGCCCTGAACTCGGGCACTCTGTCCATGTGGAGTTGACGGGCCTGGAGCCGGACCGGGACTACGTCTATCGCTTCCTGGCGGGGGGCGAGGCCTCGCCCCCCGGACGCGCCCGGACCACGCCGGTCCGGTCCGCCAGTCCCGGACGGGCCCGCTTCGGGGTGGTCGGGTGCCAGGCCTACGAGCAGGGCCTCTATACGGCGCACCGCAAGATCGCCGAGGAGGGCCTCGACTTCATCTACTGCTATGGCGACTACATCTATGAGGGCCGCGGTGCCGCCGCCCCGCCCCGGCCAGGCACCCCCCGGGCCCATCTCGGCGGCGAGATCTATTCCCTCGACGACTACCGGCGCCGCTATGCCCAGTACAAGATGGACCCGGACCTGCAGGCCAGCCACGCCTCGACCGCCTGGTTCTGCACCTGGGACGACCACGAGATCGATAACAACTGGAACGAGGACCGGGACCAGGACGGGACGCCCCCGGACATCTTCAACCTTCGCCGGCAGGCCGCCCTGCAGGCCTATTACGAGCACATGCCCCTGCGCTCCTCGGCCTTTCCCCGGGGTGCCCGGATGCAGGTCTACCGGAATGCAGCCTGGGGACGTCTCCTCGACCTCAACCTCCTCGACACCCGGTCGCACCGCACCGACCAGCCCTGCGGCGACAAGTGGGCCACCACCTGCGACGCCGTCCGGGACCCCGCTGCCCAGGTGCTGGGCGAGGCCCAGGAGGCCTGGCTCTTCCGCAATCTCGCCCGGTCGCAGGCCCGCTGGAAGGTCCTGGCCCAGCAGGTCATGGTCATGGACCTGGAGCGCCGGGAAGGCCCCGAGCCCGGCTACAACCTGGATACCTGGGCGGGTTACGCCGTCCCCCGGGCCCGGCTCCTCGCCCATCTCCGGGATCGCCGGATCGGCAACACCGTCATCCTCACGGGTGACGAGCACCAGAACTATGCGGGAGAGGTGTTCCGCGACAGCCGGAACCCCGCCGGTGCGCCCCTGGCCGTAGAGTTCGTCTCCACCTCCATCAGTTCCGGTGGCGACGGGGTGGACCAGCGTGCAGACGGCCGCCGCTACCTGGCCGACAATCCCTTCCTGAAGTTCAACAACGCCCAGCGGGGCTACGTGGTCTGCGACGTGAACCCGCAGACCTGGCGCACCGAGTTCAAGGTCCTCGACCAGGTCAGCCGACCTGGCGGCGTTCTCAGCACTCGCGCGGCCTTCGTGGTCGAGAATGGCACCGGCCGGCTCAACCCGGCCTGAAGGCCGCCGTCGGGCGCCTCCGCCTCAGGAGCGGGCCAGGCCCTCCAGCCGCGACGCCGCCTCGCGCGCCTCCGCCTCGCGCCGGGACATGAAGGGCGCCATGCGGGCCTGATAGGCTTCCAGGATCGCCGCTGGCGCCGTCTCCGGGCGGCCGGAATCGAAGGGCGGGGCGGGGGCGTACTCCAGGCCCAGTTGCAGCATCTTCGCCAGGTCCTCGCCGCCGACTTCCGCCAGCACGGTGAGGGCGAAGTCGATCCCCGCCGTGACCCCGCCGCCGGTGATGACATTGCCGTCGCGCACCACCCGGCCCGGGTCCGGCGTCGCCCCGAACAGGGGCAGGAGGTGGCGCCAGGCCCAGTGGCAGGCGGCGCGCTTGCCGTCCAGCAGCCCGGCCGCCCCCAGGATCAGGGATCCTGTGCAGACCGAGGTGACATAGCGCGCCGACAGGCCCAGCCGCCGCACCTGGGCGACAAACTCCGGGTCCAGGGCCGCCGACGTGGCCTCCGCCCCGCCGGGCACGCAGATCAGATCGCAGGCGGGGATGTCCGCCAGCCGCTCTGTCCGGGCAAAGACCACCCCGCCCTCGGCCTCAATCTCGCCCCCCGCCCGGCTAGCGACATGAACCTTCGCCCCCGGGATTCGGGTCAGGAACTGGTGCGGACCTGTGAAGTCCAGCTGGGTGAGCCCCGGGAAGAGGGCGAAGACAATGTGAAACGGGGGATGGCTCATGGGATCTCGCCTTTCTTACCGTCGCCCAAACAGGCGCTCGATATCGGTCAGTTTCAGCTCCACCCAGGTGGGACGGCCATGGTTGCACTGGCCGGAATTGGGGGTGACCTCCATCTCGCGCAGCAGGGCGTTCATCTCCGGGGCTGTGAGGCGGCGACCGGCGCGGACCGAGCCGTGGCAGGCCAGGGTCGAGCACACCTCCTGCAGGCGCTCACGCAGGGACAGGGCCTGGCCCGTCTCGGCCAGGTCGTCGGCGATGTCGCGGATCAGGCCTGCCACGTTGGTCTCGCCCAGCAGGGCGGGGGTCTCGCGCACCAGGATGGCGCCGGGGCCGAAGGACTCCACTACCAGGCCGAGGGCCTCCAGCTCCTCCGTCCGGCTGGCGACGCGCTCGGCCTCCGCCGGGTCCAGCTCCACCACCTCGGGCAGGAGCAGGGTCTGTCTGGCCACGCCGCCAGCCTCCAGCTGGGCCTTCATCCGCTCATAGACCAGGCGCTCGTGGGCGGCGTGCTGGTCCACCACCACCAGGCCGTCCCGGGTCTGGGCGATGATGTAGGTGGCGTGGACCTGGGCCCGGGCTGCGCCCAGGGGCTGGTCGAGGGCCTCGGCGTCGGCCGGGACCTCGCTGAAGTCGAACGGGGCCCCCGGATCCGCCAGCCCCGGCGCCAGCTCGGCCCGGCCAGACAGGCCCTCCAGTCCCGGCAGGACGGCGCTGCGGCCCGATCCGGCGACGGGGTTCCAACCGCCCATCCGCCAGGCAGAGAAGCCGGCCGCCGAAGGCCCCGGGGAATAACCCCCTATCCCCTGCGGGCGAAGGGCCGACAGGGCGGTGTCAGAGTGTGTCGAGGCGCTGCGGTGGGCAGCGCCGGCCAGGGCGTGCCTCAGACCCCCCACCACCAGGCCGCGGACCAGGGCCGGGTCGCGGAACCGAACCTCCGCCTTGGCTGGGTGGACATTGACGTCCACGGCGTGGGGGTCGACCTCCAGGTAGAGGGCCGTCATCGGATGCCGGTCCCGGGCCAGGAAGTCGGCATAGGCGCCGCGCAGGGCGCCCTGCAGCAGGCGGTCGCGCACCGGCCGGCCATTGACGAACAGGTACTGGTGCGAGGCTGAGCCACGGTTGAGGGTCGGCAGGCCAGCATAGCCCGTCAGCCGTACCCCCTCCCGCTCATGGTCCACGACCAGGGCGTTTTCGGCGAAGTCGCGGCCTAATATGGCCGACAGTCGGGCGAGGCGTCCCTCCGGCCCCGGTGCCTCGGCAGGCAGTCGCAGGACGGCGCGGCCGTCGATCTCCAGGCTGAAGGCTGTCGCCTCATGGGCCATGGCCTGGCGCTTCACCTCGTCGGTGATGGCCTGGGACTCGGTGCGCTCGGACTTCATGAACTTGAGCCGGGCGGGGGTGGCGTAGAACAGGTCCCGGATCTCGACCCGGGCGCCATGCGGACCGGGGAAGGCGGCGGGGGCGGGCCGTCCGACCGCCCCGCCCTCCACCATCAGGCTCCAGGCCTCCGAGGCACCCTGGGCGCGGGAGGTCAGGGCCAGCCGGGCCACAGAGCCGATCGACGGCAGGGCCTCGCCCCGGAAGCCCAGGGTGGCAATGTCCAGGAGGTCATAGTCGCCGGCTTCGTCCGGGGCGAGCTTGGAGGTGGCGTGCCGCTCCACCGCCAGGAGCAGCTCGTCGGGGGCCAGGCCCGACCCGTCGTCCTCCACCAGTATGCGCGACAGGCCGCCGCCCTCCACCTGGACGGCGATGCGTCGGGCGCCGGCGTCGAGGGCGTTTTCCACCAGCTCCTTGACGGCGCTGGCGGGGCGTTCGACCACCTCGCCGGCGGCGATGCGGTTGACCGTTTCGGGGGGCAAGCGTCTGATGGTCATGAAGGGCCCTGCGGAAGACACCATGCTAGCGCGATTCCGACGCCGCCGTCCGACCGTCCGAAGACCGTCCCGGGAGCGTCCCGGCGTCCGGCGTCCCCTCGTCGCCCTGGGGGTCGCCCTGACCGTCGCCCTAACCGTAGGGCACCCCGGTGCCCCTGCGGCCCAGGACCTGCCCCCGGACCCCGACGCCGCCCTCGTCGAGGAACTGGTCGTCACGGCCAGCTATCCGGGTCCGGTCTTCTGGCGGGTGAGCCGGGGCGAGGCCCGGGTCTGGGTCCTGGGGGTCCCCTCCCTGGCCCCCAAGCGACAGGAATGGGAGCGCCAGCGCTTCGAGCGCTACCTGGCCGCTTCAGGAGGGGTAATCCTGCCCTTCAACGGGCTGAGGGTGCGACTGGCCGGGAGCCCGGCGGCGGCGGTCGGCTATCTGAGGCTCCGGTCCTCGCGCCCCTTCGAGGTCGGTCGGGACGCCGGGGGCCGGGCCCGGTTCGCGCAAGCGCGCGGACGCCTGGGCCAGCCGGCGGAACGCTATTCCGTCTCCAGCCCCCTGGCCGCCGGCCTGATGCTGCATGCCGACTGGCTCGAGGCGAACGCCCTGACCACCACCGATCCAACCAAGCTGATCCGGTTGCTGGCCCAGCAGGGGGGCAAGCCCGTGATCCAGCGGACCTACGACCTGGGGCCTCTGCTGGGCGCCCTGTCGCGAACCCCGGCGGCGGCTGGAGAGGCCTGCCTCGAGGCGGTGCTGGAGGAGGTCGAGACGGGCCCCGAGGCGATCCGGACCGCCTCCCGCGCCTGGGCCCGGGGCGATGTCGCCGGTGCCCTGGCCGCCGAGCGGACCTGGGAGCGCTGCATCGCGGCGACGCCGGGCGCCCAGACCTTCGATGCGCGGTTCAAGGCGGATATGTCGGGCGACATCCGCAAGGCCCTGGCCAGGCCGGGCGTGACCCTGGCGGTGGTCCCGCTACGCCCGCTCCTGTCCGAGGGCGGGGTGCTGGACCGGCTGCGCCGGGAGGGGTTCACGGTGGAGACGCCCGAGGATGTCCGGGCGTCTGACCTGGAGACCGAAGCGGACCCTACAGACCCGGGATCTTGATCTTCGAGCTGTGCTCGCGGGCGATGATCACGCTCTTGTCGCCGATCAGCGTCTTGATCCGGGCCTCCTCGGCGGCCGGGTCGAGGGGCGCCGGTGTATTGTCGGCGGCGGCGACCTGGGCTGCGGTGGCCTGGGGCCCCCGGGGCTGGCCCGGCTTCCAGAACATCACCGTATCGGCGAAGCTCTTGTCCTTGTGGGCGAGGTCGCCGCTCTCATCGTCGATGACGAACCGGATCAGGGGGTCGGCCTTGTCGCCGCCGGCCCTGCCGACCAGCAGCTTCTCGCCGTCCGAGCGGGTCTCGGAGAGGGAGCGGCCGATCAGGGCGTTGCGGGCGGCGCTTTCGGGCTGCAGTTCCTGCGGCCGGGGTTGTCCGGGCGCCGGCGGGCGCAGGGAGAAGTCAGGCGGAACCACAAGGGGGGCCTTGGAGACGACGCGGAACTCGTCAGGCGTGATCTTGGTCATGCCCAGGGCCTGGCGCGTTGACTGGCATCCGGCGAGGCTGGTCGCCCCGGCCAGGATGGCGATGACCGCGATGTGTTGGAACTTCATCAAGACACGGCTCCTCGGGCCGCCCCCGGCCACGCATCCCAGATAGCGCAAAGCCCGCCAAGCGCCAACCGCCGTGACGCGGCTAGATCCTGTTCCGATAAGTGGGAACCGGTTATCGGATCGAAACAGGATCTAACTTTATGGGCCTGGAGCCTGTTTTGCCCCTTCAGACGTTCCGTCTGAAGGGAACAGGCTCTAGGGCGCTGTCGGGGTCTCGCGGCGGAAGGAATCCAGCAGCATCAGGATCACGCCGATGGTGATGGCGCTGTCGGCGATGTTGAAGACCCAGGGGAAGAAGCCCAGGGCGCTGACATCGATGAAGTCGACCACGGCTCCGAACCGGGCCCGGTCTATGGCGTTGCCGATGGCTCCGCCGATGATGAGGCCCAGGGCCACGCCCAGGAGGCGGCGGTCCGCCCTCCGGGCCCAGGCGGCCAGGCCCAGGGCCACGGCCAGGGCGAAGGCGGTCAGTCCCCAGCGGGCCAGGTCATGGCGCGCCTGGAGGAAGCCGAAACTGACCCCCTCGTTCCACACCATGCTCAGGCGAAGGGGGCCGAAGACCGGAACGGAGATCCGCGCAGGCAGGTTGATGCCGTCGAGTATCCAGGCCTTGACCGCCTGGTCGACGACCAGGACGGCGACGGCGAGTCCGAGGGCCAGCCGGCCGGCGGGGGTCAGGCCCTTCGCCGACTCAGTCCCGGATTCAACCATGGGCAGCGTCCCATGCGGCCACCGACTCGGCGTCCCTCAGGGACAGGTCCGGATAGCGCAGGTCCTGGCCCACCTCGGGCAGGATTCGCCAGGAGCGGGCGCACTTGCGACCCTCGGCCCGGCGGGGCTCGACCCGTACGCCCGGGACCTCGGCCAGGGCGAAGGCGCCCTCCGGCCCCGGTCCCGCGACGAGGGTCGCCTGGGAGGTGCGGAACACCTCTGCCAGGTCGAGGCCCTCGAAGGCGGCCAGGAGGTCGGCATTATCGATATAGACCACCGGCGCGGCCTCCAGGGGCCCGCCCAGGCGTTTCTCCCGCCGTTCGGCCTCCAGGGCGCCCATAACCACGGAGGTCACGGACTGGACCCTGGCCCACCTCGCCGCCTCGGCCGGATGACTCCAGGCTGCGGGGGTGTCTGGGAAGGTGCGCAGGCAGTTGGACCCGGCTTCAGGGAAGCGGGTGGTCCAGGCCTCTTCCATGGTGAAGGGGATCAGGGGGGCGAGCCAGATCGTCAGGCGTTCAAAGGCCAGGTCCATCACCGTCCGGGCGGCCCGGCGCTTCAGGCTGTCGGGCTGGTCGCAGTAGAGGGCGTCCCGGCGGATGTCGAAGAACAGGGCCGACAGGTCGGTCTGGCAGAACTCGGTCAGGGGCCGGGCCACGTCCTGGAAGGAGAAGCGGCCGTAGGCCTCGCGCACCTGGCCGTCGAGCTCATGGAGCCGGTGCAGGACATAGCGCTCGAGCGGCGGCATGTCGGCGGGGTCGACCCGTTCGGCCTCGCTGTAGCCCGCCAGGGCGCCCAGCAGGTAGCGCAGGGTGTTGCGCAGCTTGCGGTAGGCGTCGGTGGTGGTGGCCAGGATGGTCTTGCCGATCTTCTGGTCCTCGGCGTAGTCGACCATGGCCGCCCAGAGGCGAAGGATCTCGGCGCCGGACTCCCGGATGACCGTGTCGGGATCCAGGGTGTTGCCCTTGGACTTCGACATCTTCTCGCCGTTCTCGTCGACGGTGAAGCCGTGGGTCATGACGGCGTCGTAGGGCGCACGGCCCCGGGTGCCGGAGCTTTCCAGCAGGGACGACTGGAACCAGCCCCGATGCTGGTCGCTGCCTTCGAGATAGAGGTCCGCGGGCCAGCGGGTATTGGCCCGGCCCTCCAGGGTGAAGGCATGGGTGGAGCCGGAATCGAACCAGACGTCGAGGATGTCCTCGACCTTCTCGTAGCGGGACGGGTCGTGGCCACCGAGGAAGCTCTCCGCCGGCTCAGTGAACCAGGCGTCGGCGCCCCGGGCGGTGATGGCCTCGACAATGCGGCGGTTGACCTCGGGGTCGACCAGGGGCTGGAAGGTCTCGCTGTCCACGAACATGGCCAGGGGCGCGCCCCAGGCCCGCTGGCGGCTGATCAGCCAGTCCGGCCGGCCCTCGACCATGGAGCGGATGCGGTTGCGCCCGGCCTCCGGATAGAAGGCGGTGGCGGCGATGGCCTTCAGGGCGGTCTCGCGCAGGGTGGCGCCGTTCAGCTCCGGCGTGTCCACCGGGGTGTCCATGCGGATGAACCACTGGGGCGTGTTGCGGAAGATGACCGGCGCCTTGGATCGCCAGGAATGGGGATAGGAATGCTCCAGCCGGCCCCGGGCCAGCAGGTTTCCGGCCTCGATCAGCTTTTCCATGACGGCGCCGTTGGCGGGGCCGAACTTCCCCGCCTTCTTGCCCTCGGTCTCCAGCACCTTCAGGCCGGCGAACAGGGCCACGTGGGGCTGGTAGGCGCCGTCGGCGTCGACGGTCTCGGGAATCTCCCGGTGGCCGTGGGCCAGCCACAGGAGGTAGTCGTCGACCCCGTGGCCGGGGGCGGTGTGGACGAAGCCCGTGCCCGCGTCGTCGGTGACGTGGTCGCCTGACAGGAGGGGCACGGCGAAGCCGTACTGGTCGTCGAGAGTCGAGAGGGGATGGCGGCAGGTCATGCCCGAGGGATCGACGTCCTCCACCCGGCGCCAGCGTGCGATCTTGGCGGCGGCGGCCACCTCTGCGGCCCGGGCGTCAGCGACGATCAGGCGGTCGCCCGCCTTCGCCCAGGGCTCGAAGTCCAGGCCCGTCTCCATGGCCTCGACCTCGTAGGCCGCGTAGGCGATCTCGGGCGAGTAGGCGATGGCGCGGTTGGCCGGCAGGGTCCAGGGGGTGGTGGTCCAGATGACCACGCTGGCACCGTCGGCGGCCTGCGGGCCCTCCACCACCGGGAACTTCACCCAGACGGTGGGGCTGTTGTGGTCGTGGTACTCGACCTCGGCATCGGCCAGGGCGGTGCGCTCCACCGGGCTCCACATGACGGGCTTGGAGCCCCGGTAGAGCTGGCCCGACACCACGAACTTGTGGAACTCGGCGACGATGGCCGCCTCGGAGCCGTAGTCCATGGTGGCATAGCGGTTGTCCCAGTCGCCCAGGACGCCCAGTCGGCGGAAGCCAGCCTTCTGGACCTCGATCCACTGGGCGGCGTAGGTGCGGCAACGCTCGCGGAACTCGGCCTTGGAGACGTCCTCCTTGCGGCGACCCTGGCCCCGCAGCTCCTCCTCGATCTTCCACTCGATGGGCAGGCCGTGGCAGTCCCACCCCGGCACGTAATCGACATCGAAGCCCAGGGCGAAGCGCGAACGGACCACGAAGTCCTTCAGGGTCTTCTGCAGGGCATGGCCGATGTGGATGGCGCCATTGGCGTAGGGCGGGCCGTCATGCAGGACGAAGAGGGGTGCACCCTGGGCCTGACGGTCGGCCCTCAGGCGCACATACAGGTCCTCCCAGCGGGCCAGGATCTCCGGCTCCTTGACCGGCAGGC
>CAIZKE010000096.1 GCA_903933475.1 uncultured Alphaproteobacteria bacterium
GCGGAGCCCAGGTGGGGAAGGAGGACCGCATTCGGCAGGCCGAGCAGGCGGGGGTTCACCTCGGGCTCGAACTCGAAGACGTCCAGCCCGGCGCCGGCGATACCGCCGCTCGCCAGGAGGTCGGCCAGGGCGGACTCGTCGATGATCTCGCCCCGGGCTGTGTTCACCAGGATGGCGTGAACCGGCATGAGCTTCAGCCGTCGCGCGGAGAGCAGGTGGTAGGTGGCCGGCGTGTGCGGGCAATTGACCGAGATGATGTCCATCCGGGCAAGCATCTGGTCGAGGCTTTCCCAATAGGTGGCCTCAAGATCCTCGGCGATCCGAGGGCTGACCTGGGTGCGGTTGTGGTAGTGGATCTGCATGCCGAAAGCGCGGGCCCGGCGGGCCACCGCCTGGCCGATCCGGCCCATGCCGATGATCCCAAGCCGCTTTCCGGATAGTCTCCGGCCCATCATCCAGGTCGGGGCCCAGCCCTTGAACTCGCCGGCCTCGATCGACCGGGCGCCTTCCACGATCCGGCGGGAGACGGTCATCATCAGGGCGAGGGTCAGGTCGGCAGTGTCCTCCGTCAGGACGCCGGGCGTGTTGGTCACGGTGATGCCGCGGGCCGCGGCCGCTACCACGTCGATGTGGTCCACGCCCGCCCCGAAGTTGGCGATCAGCTTGAGCCGATCTCCTGCCTGCTCCAGGACCCCGGCGTCGATCCGGTCGGTGATGGTCGGCGCCAGAACATCGCAGCGCCCAACCGCGTCGATCAGGGCCTCCCGGCTCATGGGCGCGTCCGACAGGTTCAGCTCTGTGTCGAACAGTTCCCGCAGGCGCGTTTCTACGGCGTCCGGCAGCCGGCGGGTCACGATCACTTTCGGCTTGGTCGTCGGCATCAGAGGTGGGGTCCTGAATTTCAGCGTCCGACGAAACCACGCTCTGGCGCCTTCGTCGCTGAACCTCTAGCAAAGAGGGCATGAACGGCCAAGGCGAGCCTTCCGGGCGCAAACGCTGTGCCCTTGCCCTGATCCTGTCGGCGGCGGCCTGCGCGCTTGCGTCCGCCGCCCTTGCCGACGCCCGGCCGACGCCTTCGGGCCTGCCGGTGCCGCGCTATGTCACCCTGAAGTTCGGATCGGTCAACGCCCGGGCTGGTCCCGGCGACGACTACCGCACCCTGTGGGTCTACCAGGTGCGCGGACTGCCGGTCCAGGTGATCGCCGAGTCATCCGAATGGCGCCGGATCTGTGATCCGGACGGCGGCGTCGCCTGGGTCCACATGCGCACCACCGACGGCCGCAGAAACGTCATGCGGACGACCGGGGCTGCCGACCCTGTTTTGTCCTCGCCCCATGCGGACGCCCGGACCCTGGCCCTCCTCCAGCCCAGATCCCTGGCAGCCCTGCAAAGTTGCGAGTCGGGCTGGTGCCGGATCAAGGCAGACGGGGTCTCCGGCTGGGTCCAGGCTGCGGGTCTCTGGGGTACCGACGAGCGAGCCCAGTGCCTGACGCCCCCGACCGCCCGTTGAGCCCCCCCCCGGCGTCTGATAGACCGGGTCATCCCCGCCCGGCGCGCATCGCCGGCCGGACTCGTTCCAGTGACCCGCGGAAGGTCGAAACATGATCCCCGGCACCAAGGCCAAGGACCACTATTCCCGAGAGGAGCTCCTTGCCTGTGGCCGGGGCGAGATGTTCGGGCCGGGCAACGCCCAGCTTCCGATTCCTCCCATGCTGATGTTCGACCGCATCACCCGGATCACGGACACCGGCGGTGCCCATGACAAGGGCCAGGTGATCGCTGAACTCGACATCCAGCCGGACCTCTGGTTCTTCGGCTGCCACTTCATCAATGACCCGGTCATGCCCGGATGCCTCGGCCTCGACGCCATGTGGCAGCTGGTGGGCTACTTCCTCGGCTGGTCCGGTGCACCGGGCAAGGGCCGCGCCCTGGGCGTCGGCGAGGTCCGCTTTACCGGCCAGGTCACGCCGAAGGTAAAGAAGGTCGTCTACCGCATCGACCTGAAGCGGGTGATCATGCGCCGTCTGGTACTGGGCATCGGCGACGGTGTCATGGAGGCAGACGGCAAGGTTATCTACGAGGCCAAGGATCTGAGGGTTGGCCTGTACGACCCCAAGGACCTGGTCTGACAGCGGCGTATCGGGAGAACAGGACATGCGGCGCGTTGTCGTCACGGGCATGGGCATCGTCTCATCCATCGGAAACACCCTGGATGACGTCCGGACCTCGCTCAGGAACGCCCGGTCGGGCATTATCGCGGCGCCCGAATACGCTGAGCTCGGCTTCCGCTGCCAGGTGCACGCCGCGCCCGACATCGACTGGGAGGCGGCCGTCGACCGTCGCGCCGCCCGCTTCCTCGCCCAGGGCACGGCCTTCGGCCACATCGCCATGGAGCAGGCCATCTCCGATTCCGGCCTGACCGAGGCCGAGGTCTCCCACGAGATGACCGGCCTCATCGTCGGCTCAGGCGGGCCCTCGACCAAGGCGATCATCGAGTCTGCCGCCGTCGCCCGCGAGAAGGGCCCCAAGCGCGTCGGCCCCTTCGCCGTGCCCAAGGCCATGAGTTCGGGCGTCTCCGCCGTCCTGTCGACCTGGTTCAAGATCCGCGGGATCAACTATTCAATCTCGTCGGCCTGCGCGACCTCGACCCACTGCATCGGCGCGGCCTACGAGCAGATCGCCATGGGCAACCAGGACGTGGTCTTCGCAGGCGGATCCGAGGAACTGCACTGGACCCTCTCGGTCCTGTTCGACGCCATGGGCGCCATGAGCTCGAACTTCAACGACCGCCCGGCGGTGGCCAGCCGGGCCTATGACGTGGCCCGTGATGGGTTCGTCATCGCCGGCGGTGCCGGCATACTGGTCCTCGAGGACCTCGAGCGCGCCCGGGCGCGGGGCGCGAAAATCTACGGCGAGATCGTCGGCTACGCCGCCAATTCCGACGGCTTCGACATGGTCGCCCCCTCGGGCGAGGGCGCGGTGCGGTGCATGCGCCTGGCCCTGTCCAGGGCGGGTGGCCGCAGGGTCGACTACCTGAACCCGCACGGCACCTCCACCCCGGTGGGCGACATCAAGGAGATGCAAGCGGTCCGGGAGGTGTTCGCGGACCAGGCGCCCGCCATTTCCTCCACCAAGTCCCTGACCGGGCATAGCCTCGGGGCCGCCGGCGCCCAGGAGGCGATCTATTCCCTGATCATGCTCAACTCCGGCTTCCTGGCCGAGAGTGCCCATATCGAGACCCTGGACCCGGCCTTCGAGGGCCTGCCCATCCTGCGGCACCGCGAGGACCGCCAGGTGGAGACGGTCATGTCCAACAGCTTCGGGTTTGGCGGCACCAACGGCTGCCTGGTCATGTCCAGGATCTGACGGGACGAGCACGCCCCGCCCAGCACAAATCGGGAGACGCGAAGTGGCCGACGACTACAACATGCCCGTGGGCGAGCTCATGAAGGGCAAGCGCGGGATCATCACCGGGGTGGCCAACCACCAGTCCATCGCCTGGGGCATCGCCAGCCAGCTGGCCGCCCAGGGCGCAGAGATGGCCTTCTTCCACCTTCCGGGCATGGAGCGCCGGGTGCGACCCCTGGCCGAGAGCGTGGGCGCCCGGGTGATCGAGGCTGTGGACGTCACCGACGACGCCAGCATGGACGCCGGCTTCGCCGCCGTGGAAGCGGCCTTCGGCAAGATCGACTTCTTCGTCCACGCCCTGGCCTTCGCGCCCCGGGACCAGATCAAGGGCTCCTTCGTCGAGAACGCCACCCGGGAGGGTTTCCGCACGGCCATGGACATCTCGGCCTACAGCTTCGTCGATTGCGCACGCCGGGCCAGTCACATGATGCCGGACGGCGGGTCGCTGATCACCCTGACCTACCTGGGCTCCGAGCGCGCCATCCCCAACTACAATACCATGGGTGTGGCCAAGGCCGCCCTTGAGGCTGCCACCCGCTACATCGCCCGGGACCTTGGGCCCCAGGGCATCCGGGCCAACGCCATTTCCGCCGGCGCCATGCGCACCCTGTCCCTGGCGGGCATTTCCGGTGGCCGGTCCATGCTGGCCCAGGGCCGGGCCCTGTCCGCCCTCAAGGAGGACACCAGCATGGAGGGTGTCGCCGGCGCGGCCCTCTGGCTTCTGTCCGACCTTGGCCGCTCCACCACCGGTGAAGTCGTCCATGTGGACGCCGGTTTCCATATGATGGGCCTGCCGGACGACGCCGAGGCGGGCTGAGGCTTCGCCCCTCAGGGGCCGTAGGCGCGGACGAAACGGCTGGCGGCCTCCCGGGAGATCCGGTCGATGATCGGTGCCCTCAAGTCGGAGTCGACGCCCAGGAGCCGACCGGTCTGGTGCGAGCCGATCACCATGCCGGCGAAGAACTCCGCCGCCAGGGCGCAGTCATCGATCCGCAGTCGCCCGGCCCGCGTCTCGCCGTCGAGGAAGGTGGCCAGCCGGGCCCGGGAGGTCCGGGTCCCGGACTCAAAGAAGGTGCGGGCCAGGTCGGGCATCTCTGCCGCGCTCTGGATGTGGA
>CAIZKE010000097.1 GCA_903933475.1 uncultured Alphaproteobacteria bacterium
AGGGTTTCCCCCCGCTCCTGTTTCTCCCTCAGATCCCTCGGATAGTTTTCTGCAAGGAAGGTCCGAACTTCTTCGCGGAATGCAGTGTCTTCGGGGGGGAAATCCAGGTTCATGATTGAGCTCCGGCCGCAGGCGCGATGATACGCGTCCTTCCGATGCCCCAAATAGGCGACGCATCGCCGCTTGAAAAGCGCTTCAACGCCCTCGCGTCAGGGGAGTTTCATCCTGAAGGTCAGGACGATGCGCCCCGACTGGATCCGCCGGTCATCGGGCGCGACCCGGGTGTTGCGGGCAAGCTGGAGGGCGAAGGCCCCGACATTGGCGCCGACGGGGTCTTCCGAGACCAGACGGCAGTCCTTGACGCGCCCGTCCGCGAGCACCCGGCAATCCACCGAGGCCCGACCCTGTCCGGGGTCCCGGGCGTCAGCGACGGCGAGCAGGAGGAGGGCCAGGGGCAGCATCCGGGGCTTGTAGCGTGGGCGGGTCCCGACGCAGTATGAAATCCGGAAAGCAGGAGGCGGCGGACAGGCATGAGCGATCAGGACCGCCCCGAGAATTCCGTGCGCACCCCCTGCATCAAGGTCTGCATCGTCGACGGCGAGAGCGGGCTCTGCATGGGCTGTTACCGCCGTCTGAACGAGGTGGCCGGCTGGTCGAAGATGACGCCCGAGGCGCGCGACATCGTCATGGCGGAGCTCCCGTCCCGCCGCAGCCTGATCCGGCCCGAGAAGCTGGCCATGTTCTCGTGAGAGAGCGGGCTGACCCCAACGACAATTCCGAGCCAACAACAACTTCAGGAATGCACCCGTGATGAACAGGCGAAATCTCATGGCCGCGCTCGCGGCCCTCGTCGCAGCGCCGGCGGCGGCCCAGACGGCGGTAGCCGACGGGATGCGGATCGTGCTGGTGGGGACCTCGGGGCCCCTGCCCGTCCGCGACCGGGCCAAGCCCTGCGTGGCCATACTGGCCGGTGGCGGTCTCTACCTCGTGGATGTCGGCCCGGAGTCCACCAAGAACATGATGTCCTGGCGACTTCCCGTGGCCTCAGCCCGGGCGGTCTTCCTCAGCCATCTGCATTCCGACCACATCGGCGACCTCGGCGAATTCAACATGCAGAGCTGGGTCCAGGGCCGGGAGCGGCCCCTGGCGCTCGTCGGGCCTTCCGGGGTCGATAAGGCGGCCCGGGGGTTCAACCTGGCCTACGAGAACGACCACGTCTTCCGGCGGGCCCACCACGAGCACGGTGGTTTCCGCTTCCCCATCGCCACCGGCCTGATCGAGCCCAAGGTCATCCGGATCCCGGCGGGTGCCCCTACCGCGACGGCCTGGCGCGACGGGGACCTGACGGTGACCGCCATCAGGGTGTCGCATGACCCCGTCAGCCCGGCCTTCGGCTACCGGTTCGATTACCGGGGCCGCTCCGTCTCGATCAGCGGCGATACGATGAAATGGCCGGCCTTTGCCGATGCCTCGAAGGGCGTCGACGTCATGCTGCATGAGGCCCAGAACGAGGCCATGACCCGCCAGCTGTCACAGGCCCTGAAGGGCATGGGGAATGCCCGGACCAGCTCAATGATGGCCGACACCCTGAGCTACCACACCACCCCCGTCGAGGCCGCGGACATCGCCCGGGCGGCAGGCGCCAAGCGCCTGGTCCTCTATCACCTGACCCAGGCGGGCCTGCCCATCTTCACGCCGGAGGCCTTCACCCGCGGCATGGATGACGGTGGCCCCCTCGACTGGCGGCTGGCGAAGGACGGCATGACCATCGACCTGCCCGCAGGAAGCGACGAGATCCGCTTCAGCCAGCTCTAGGACGGCAGGGCGCGCGGCCGCGTTCACCTCCGGCTAACCATCCCCGACTAACTTCCGATCCGCTGGAAACGGATCCGGAAGGTCGCAGGACATGCAGAGGAAGGCCGTCATGGCCCTGACCGCCGCCGTCGCCGCGGTTGCCGCCGGTCAGGCGGTGATGGTCCTCGCGCCTGTCGTCCGCGCCTCCGCCGTCCGCCTGCCGACTTCCCGCCCACCCGCAACCGCGCCCGCCGCCGTCTCCATGGGACAGGACGGGCATTACTGGGCCCAGGCCCGGATCAATGGCCAGATCGTACGCATGCTGGTGGATACCGGCGCCACCGCCGTCTCCCTGACGGCCGCAGACGCCCGGAGGGTGGGGATCGACCCCGCCGCCCTGACCTATGGCCTGAAGGTGGCAACCGCCTCCGGAGAGGCCCGGGCGGCCCGCATCACCCTGGGCTCGGTGGCCGTCGACGGGGCTGAGGTCCGCAATGTGGACGCCCTGGTCCTCGACCGGGATACCGACGCCTCCCTGCTGGGGATGAGCTATCTCAGCCGGCTGTCAGGCTTCGATGCCAACCGCGAGACCCTGCGCCTCCACCCCTGAGCCCGCCACCTCGGCCAGTGCCCTGATGATGACCCCGGCGTCCGCGCCGGGCCGCACCGACTCCACCGTCAGGATCCGTCGCCAGGCCCGGGCTCCGCGCCGCCCCTGGAAGAGGCCCAGCATGTGCCGGGTCATGGCCGCCAGGGACACGCCCTCGGCAAGGCGAGCCTCCACATAAGGCAGGTAGGCCTCCACCGCCGCTTCCGGCGTAACGACGGCGGCCTCGCCGAAGATCCGGGCGTCCACCTCCCCCAACAGGCCCGGGTCGTGATAGGCCGCCCGGCCCAGCATGACCCCGTCGAAGTCGGCCAGCAGGTCCTCGGCGGCGTCCAGGCCGCCGATCCCGCCGTTGAGGACGATGGTCAGGCCCGGCCGTTCCTGCTTGAGCCGTCGGACCAGGTCGTAGTTGAGGGGCGGAACATCGCGGTTCTCCTTGGGCGACAGGCCCTTCAGGATCGCCTTGCGCGCGTGGACGACGAAGGTGTCGACCCCGGCGCCCGCGCAGGCGTCCACCAGGGCGAAGAGACTGGCCTCCGGGTCCTGGTCATCCACGCCGATCCGGCACTTCACCGTCGCCGGGACCTGCACAGCCTGCCGGATGGCGGCCATGCATTCGGCCACGAGGCCAGGCTCGAGCATGAGGCAGGCCCCGAAGCGCCCGGACTGCACACGGTCCGAGGGGCAGCCGACGTTCAGGTTGATCTCGCGATACCCGAAGTCCTCGCCGATCCGCGCCGCCGCCGCCAGCTCCGCCGGATCGCTGCCCCCCAGCTGGAGGGCGACGGGATGCTCGCCCGCATCGAAGCCCAGCAGCCGCTCGCGGTCGCCGTGGAGGACGGCCGCGCTGGTGACCATCTCGGAATACAGGAGGGCGCGACGCGTCAGCACCCGGTGGAAGGACCGGCAGTGCCGGTCGGTCCAGTCCATCATCGGGGCGACGGAGAAGCGGTGGGAGGGGGTGTCAGTCAAGGTTTTGGGCGTTCTGGACCGCGAAACGCGAGCTCTTTAGCCCATTCCAGCATTACACGCACGTGACATCGGGCGGCGGGCTTGGCAGGGTCTCCTCAAGCGATTCCCTGCTTGAAAGGATTTCCATGAACATTTCCGACCTGGTCGACGCTGTCGCCGCGACCGACTCCAAGCTCACCAAGGCCCAGGCCAAGGCCGCCATCGAAGCGACCTTCGCCGCCATCCGCGACGCCGCCGCCAAGGGCGACGAAGTCTCGGTGCCCGGCTTCGGCAAGTTCGCCGTGCAGTCCAAGCCTGCCCGCACGGGCCGCAATCCCTCGACCGGTGCGACCATCGAGATCGCCGCCTCCAAGGCCCTGAAGTTCAAGCCTGCCAAGGCGCTCAAGGACGCCCTGGCCTAGGAATGACGCGTCGCGGACCGGCGGAAACCGCCGGTCCGCTCCCGCCCCGGATGGGGAAGCGCGGCTTCAGGCCACCCCGAGGACCGCGGCGAGGACCATGAAGATCCCGACCAGCCCGACCGCCCACAACAGGGGGCGGATCTTGGGAAGGCCCAGCAGGTAGACCACCGCATGGGCCACCCGCGAATAGAAGAACAACTGGGCGCCAAGGGCCGTCGTCGCCCCCAGGGCTCCTGTGGCCGCCGCCACGAGGATCAGGGGCGCGAAGATCGTCAGCCCCTCACGGTGGTTGTCCACGACGCGCAGCGCCCGGGCGTGGAAGCCTTCCGGCGGGCTGAGCCCGTCCCGGGCATCCGCCATGACCTGAAGGCCCTTTGAGCGGACACCCGCCACGGCCTGGATGACGACAAGAACCAGAAGCAGAACTGTCGAATAGACGAGAAGCCTGAGTTCGATCGGCATGTGTCCCTCCCTGTTGCGTCGACCCCCTCATGGTGCCGTCCACAGGCGACGAGGCTGTGCCGCTTCCTCACCGGCGTCAACGGCCCCTTGGCGATCCCCTTCCACCGGGCGATGATAGCCCCCTCAGGAGACCTCGACATGATGACCCGGACCCTCAGGCGCTGCGCTCTCGGCGCGACCCTCCTTCTCGCGGCCTGTTCGGGCGGCGGATCGCCGGACGCGCTGTCCGGGTTTGGTCCGGAGCCGAAGCTGCCTGCGCCGTCGAGCACCCTTATCCCGCAGATCGCGATCGCGAAGCCTGTGG
>CAIZKE010000098.1 GCA_903933475.1 uncultured Alphaproteobacteria bacterium
GCGAAATGTGCCGATCTCTGCGATCGAACCTTTTATGGCCGACTTTTCCTGATGCTCGAGAATGCACCTGATCGCGCGAACAGAGCGTGGCGTGATAAACCCCTGGACGCGGTCAATTCCGCTTCCCAATGAGAACCATTCCCTCCAGTCGAGCATTCGGACCCCTCGTAGATTGCAGAACCTTGAGGGCGATTGCGCCCTCAGCAAATGACCGAGATAAATCCATCGGCGCTAAACACCAACAGCTTGCCGCCATCGACTGCCCGCTCGTCGCAGCCTTCTCCGGAGAGCCCGAGGTCACGACTCCAAATCATAAAGATACCCGATCCGCCGCGGCCGCCGCGACCTACTGGGGCAATTCCGTCATAACCTCCACCTCCACCCCCACCACCGAAGCCAGAAAGTGCTGATACACCGTTCGTTTGTGCTGAGCCGCTACCAGCGTTTGGTCCACCCAAGCCGCCTTGGCTTCCGCCAAGATTGATGTTCGCACCGCCGCCGCCGCCAGACCCAAAGACCCCTAGGGAACCCCTGAATTGCAAGTTCAGGCCCTGACCCCCTCTACCAGCAATCCCAGCAATCCCGGCTTGCCCTTGTTCTACTGCACCCCCGCCTCCGCCCGCCGCAGTCCTGTCTCCCCCATCACCTCCGCGAAGGCCTTGGCCTGGGGTCCCCGAGCCACCAGGCTGGCTCATCCCCCAGCCGCCACCGCCAGATCCACCCGTTCCGGCAAGGTCAGGTCCGTTCCCACCACCCCGCCCGCCACCGCGCGCGGTAGCAATGGCACCCATGGAGCTGTCACCGCCATTCTCGCCGCCGCTATTTGCTGCAGCGGGAAGACCACCCGAGCCACCGAGGCCCACCACTATTGGATACCGGCCAGGTAGAATCAGAATTTCTGCGGCGATGATGACACCGCCGCCGCCGCCGCCACCTCCTCCGCCATAACTTGCACCCCCACCCCCGCCACCACCCCCCACGACGAGGTAGTCCACGCGCACCCCGCCGCCACCTCTGCGGCCGCCCAGGCCCTGGGCCCGGAGGCCGCGCAGGCCGGGCGGGCGGATCAGTCCCGGCGTCCCGCGCATCAGTAGTCCGCCCCTTCCACGCAGAAGACCACGCCCGCCTGGGCCTGGCCGATGGCGCCGTAGAGCTTCTCCCCCGCCCCCAGCAGCAGAGGCGCGGAGTCGGAATAGCCAAAGTCCACCGCCGCCTGGGCCGTGGAGGCCGAGACGGTCACGGCGGGCATGAGCCGGCTGGCGAAGAAGCGCTTCACCGTCCCCGTCCCGTCATGGTCGCGGAACAGCTGGCACTCGGTGGCCGTCAGGCTGGCCCGGGTCACGGCGGTCACCCGCGTCACCCGCGCCCCGTTGGGGCCGGCGGCAAAGATCAGGGCCGCCCCGGCGGGGGCATCGCCATAGGTCGCATTGGCAAGGCTTGCCACGCCCGAGGCCGAGCGCGGGACCTGGGGCGTAATGATGGAGTTGGGCGTCACGGGCATGGAAGATCTCCGGCAGGAATGGGGTCAGAGGGCGAGGGAAAGGGACAGGGCAAGACCGGCCACCGACCGGTCGAAGTCGGAGATCGCCGAGGTCGTCAGGGGCGCCCAGCGGGGGCCCTGGCCGTCGGTCACCAGGGGCAGGCCCGCCGCCCCCTCCTGGCCGGGCAGGTTTCCCGACTGGCCGGCCCAGGCCTGGGCGTCCACATAGGCCTTCAGGGTCCGGCCGCCGATCTGGGCGCACAGCACATTGACCCCGTCGCAGGTCACCGGACCGGCATCCCCCGGGCCCAGCACCGCCGCCTGCCCCGCCCCTGTGGTCAGGGTCAGGGTCCCGGCAGTGGCGTTGACCACGTCATAGCGCTTGGTCACCGAGGGCAGGGTCACCGTGCAGCCCCCCGGACCGGTGAACTTCAGCATGGCGGCGCGGGCCTGATCGGGGGCGAAGTTGGCGCTGGTCAGCACCGCATTGCCGGTCAGGTTCACGGCGGTCCAGCCGGCGATGGCGAAGTCGATCAGGGCGATCACGGTATTCAGCTTGGGCGCGCCCCAGGTGTTCAGGTTCTCGCCGGCGGCCTGCAGTTCCAGGCGCAGGCTCGGCGTAGCTGTGGAGGGCATTCAGACTTCCTTTCCGGTGTCATGACGGATCCAGCGGACCCCGTCGGAATGGGCCAGGACCCCCAGGTCCCGGACCAGGATCAGGCGCCAGGGCCAGGCCCCGGCGGGGGGAAGGTCGGCGCGCAGGCAGGTCGCCGCCGGCATGGGGGCCGACGGCGCCTCCAGCGCCCGCAGGGCGTCCAGTAACGACGCCAGCAGGGGGCGCAGGGCGGGCGGCGCGCCCGGTCCCGGATCGGCCGGGATCATGCCCGCCACCCCGGAAGCACAGCCACCGCAGGGTCCACGCGCAGGGGCGCAGGACTGGCGAGCCTCGCCTCCCGCATCCGCGCCTCGGTCAGGGCGGCGTCGAAACGGGCGGCGAACACCGCCAGCATCTCGCCATCGCGCAGGAAGGGCGCGGCCTCGGCCAGGGCGCCGAACAGGTAGAGGTCCGGATGCTCGGCCAGCACGGCATTGACCGGCCGGGCCTCCGACAGCAGGGGTCGGGCCCGGTAGGTCAGCTCCAGGGCCAGGGGCGCCGCCGGGGGCGGGTCCAGGACCAGCCGTCCCGGCTCGACGCGAAAGCCCTGCCCTGTCCCGTCCGCCGTCCGGACCAGGGCCAGGACGTCGCGCAGGTCTGCGGGGGCGGCCAACTCGGCCTGGCCAGGCCCGGCCTCCAGGGCGACCCGGACCGTCAGGCCCGAAAAGCCCATCAGCCGGTTCAGCCGCGCCTCGGCCAGGGTGATGAAGTCGCCGGTCCGGCCGGCCAGGTCCTCGCGGTCC
>CAIZKE010000099.1 GCA_903933475.1 uncultured Alphaproteobacteria bacterium
ATCACCGGGGCCTGGGTGGCGCTGAAGCAGGCGACCGACCTTCTGGTGCGCGAGGGCATGATCCCCCGCTCCCCCCTGATCGACCAGGTGGCGGCGGTGTCCTGTGGGGTCTGCAAGGGGGTTCCGGTCCTCGACCTGGAGTACGAGGAGGATTCCAATGCCGAGGCGGACGCCAACTTCGTCCTCACCGGCAATGGCGACATTGTGGAGATCCAGGCGACCGGCGAAAAGCGGGGCTTCACCCGGGGCGAGTTCGAGGCCCTGTTCGGCCTGGCCGAGAAGGGGATCGGGGAATTATTCGCCCTGCAGAGGGCGGCGATCCCTGCCGCCTGACATGGAAACGGGCGGCTCCTTGAGGAACCGCCCGCTTCGGGCGCCGATCGACCGTCGGGAGAGACAGCGGCGGCCGGCGCGGTCCGGAATCAGAACCCGGCGTTCAGCAGATGGCGGAAAGCGGTCGGCGACAGGCGGCCGAGTTCCTCGCCATACGGCGACATGACGCTGTCGAGAATGGCCTCAAGACGGCGCAGAAGGCCTTCGAAGACCGGGTAGTCGCGGATTTCCAGAACATGGGTCATGGCCGGCTCCTTGTGCAATGCAGCAATTGTTGCGGCGCACATAGACCCCAAACCACGGCGGCGCAAGGTCTGGAAGCCTCAAGACCCTCTCATGTTGCGATGCAGCGACACCTGGACTCAGGCCGGCGCACCCTGGGGGTAGGTCAGTCCGGGGCGTGGGTCAGAAGGTCGCCGGGCTGGCAGCCGAGTTCCCGGCACAGGGCCTCCAGGGTCGTGAACCTCAGGGCCCGGGCGTCCCCGGACTTGAGGATGGCGAGGTCCGAGGCCGAGACGCCGGTCCGGTCGGCCAGTTCGACCAGGGACATCCGCCGTTCGTGGAGGAGACGGTCCAGGTGCAGGCGGACAGGCATCAGATGGTCAGCTCCGCCTCGCGCCTCAGACGGGCGCCTTCCCGGAAGACCTCCGCCAGGACGACGACCACCAGGATCGAGAACCAGGCGGTGAGGGACAGGTTGGGACGTTCCGGCGCCGCCTGGGGCGGTAACAGGGCGCCCAGGGTCCAGACGGTGTAGCGGACGCCCTCCATCCAGACGAGTCCGCCGGCCACGACTCTCAGACGGGTGACATTCTCCGGATGGAAGGGATCGCCAGCCTTGAGGGTGGCGAAGATCTCCCTGAGGCGGCTGACAATGACCAGGATGCCGCCGACGAAGAGGACGGCGGTGAGCATCCTGACCAGGACTACAGCCCAGCCCTGAAGTCGATCCAGGCCCTCGAAGCGGACCTTGTGGGCGAAGGGCATCTCGGGATTGAAGGCGGCCAGGACGCCGTAGAACAGGCTGGCGGCCAGTATGGCCAACAGCAGCAGCAGCAGGATCCAGACGACGTCGAGGACCGACTTCAGGAAGCTGGAAAGGGAGCCCGGGCCCAGGGCTCGCATGGTCGGCATGTCGTCGCCCCCCGGTTCCGCTGCGCCATCCCCACCCTTATGTCGCGAACGCGACGGTTTTCGCGTTAAAATGTCGTAATGGCCGTCCGGGCCGGGAGCTCTTCATGGCGATCAGACTTGAGGCCGGGTCCCGGCTGGTGGTGGCGACCCACAATCCTGGCAAGGCCCGGGAGCTGGCCGAGATCCTGGAGGGCCGCTACTTCATCGTCACGGCCGGCCAGCTGGGTCTCCCCGAGCCCGAGGAGACCGAGGCCACCTTCACGGGCAACGCCCTCCTCAAGGCGAGGGCCGCGGCGGCGGCCAGCGGCCTGCCGGCCCTGGCGGATGATTCCGGCCTGTCCGTGACGGGGCTGGGCGGCGCCCCCGGCGTTCTGTCGGCTCGCTGGGCGGGGCCGGGCAAGGACTTCGCCCCGGCAATGGCGCGGATCGAACGGGAACTGGCCGAAGGAGGCGAGGCCGATCGCCGGGCCTTCTTCACCTGCGCCCTGGCCCTGGCCTGGCCCGACGACCTGGCGGTGGTAACCGAGGGCCGGATCGACGGCGATCTGGTCTTCCCGCCCCGGGGTGAGCGCGGCTTCGGCTATGACCCGATCTTCCGGCCGGACGGCCATGACCTGACCTTCGGAGAGATGGATCCCTTAGCCAAGGACGCCATGAGCCACCGGGCCCGGGCCTTTTCGCGCCTGAAGGCGGCCCTGGCTTGAACCCTGGACCCGACGCGGCGGGCTTCGGCGTCTATATCCACTGGCCCTACTGCGCCCGGATCTGCCCCTACTGTGACTTCAACGTGCACCTTGACCGGCGACCCGGGGAGGCGGCCGAGCTGGCCCGGGCGATCGTCGAGGACCTGGCCCGGCGGGCCGCATCCACCGGACCCCGGCGGCTGACCTCGCTCTTCTTTGGCGGGGGCACGCCGTCACTCATGGCCCCCGAGGCAGTGGCGGCGGTGATCGCGGCGTGCCGGAGCCTCTGGGAGGCCGCCCCGGACCTCGAGGTCAGCCTGGAGGCCAATCCCACCGACGCCGAGGCGGGCCGGTTCGCCGCCCTGGCCGCTGCAGGGGTCAACCGGCTGTCCCTCGGCCTGCAGTCCCTGGACGACGAGGCCCTCGCCCTCCTCGGGCGCAACCATGATGCGGCGGCAGGCCGACGGGCGGCCGAGGTGGCGGTGGAGGTGTTTCCCCGGGTCTCCATCGACCTGATCTACGCCCGGCCGGGCCAGTCTCCTGAGGCCTGGGCGGCGGAGCTGGACGCCGCCCTCGCCCTGGGGGCCGGTCACATCTCGCCCTACCAGCTGACCATCGAGCCGGGGACGGCCTTCGAGCGGGCGGTGCGGCGCGGGCGCCTCTCGCCCCCCGCCGACCCGCAGGCGGCGGACCTGTGGGACGTGACCCAGACGAGGCTGGAGCGCGCCGGCTTCGAGGCCTACGAGGTCTCCAACCACGCCCGCACGCCGGCGGACCGGTCGCGCCACAACCTGACCTACTGGCGGGGCGGCGACTGGCTGGGGGTCGGCCCCGGCGCCCACGGCCGCCTGACCCTGGACGGGATGCGGAGGGGCCAGGTCTGCGCCGCCCGCCCCGCCGACTACATCGCCGCCGTCGCGCGCGGGGCTGGCGAGGGGGAGACCGAGGCGCTCGACCTGCGGGAGAGCGCGATCGAGCGGGCGCTCTCAGGGCTTCGGCTGGCGGAAGGCGTCCCCTTCCCCGAACTGTCGCCCCTGGGCCTGTCGCCAGACCACCCCGAAGTCCGCGACCTGGCGGCACAGGGTCTGCTGGCCGCAGACCCGGACCGACTGAGGGTCACCGCCGACGGCCGTCGCCTGCTGGATGCCGTGCTGGAACGTCTGCTGGTCCGCTGACGCCGCCTGCCTTGCAATGGCCGCACAAAGCCGCGAAGGCTTGGCCATGAGCCGCAGACCCCCGCCACCGCCCCTGTCCGACGCCGACCTGGCGCCCGGCCTCTACCTGGTGGCCACCCCCATCGGAAACCTGCGCGACATCACCCTGCGGGCCCTGGACATCCTGTCGGCGGCGGACCTGGTCCTGGCCGAGGACACCCGGGTGACCGGTAAGCTCCTGGCCGCCTATGGCCTGTCCAAGACCCTCGCCCGCTACGACGAGCACGCCGGCGCGCGCACGGCGCCCCGGGCCCTGGCCCTGCTGGAGCAGGGCGGGCGCGTGGCCCTGGCCTCGGACGCGGGCACCCCCCTGGTCTCGGACCCCGGCTTTCCCCTGGTGCGGGAAGCCATAGCCCGGGGCCTGCCCGTCTTCGCCGCACCCGGGCCCTCGGCGGCCCTGGCAGCCCTGACCGTCTCGGGACTGCCCGCCGAACGCTTCCTCTTCGCCGGCTTCCTGTCGCCCAGGTCGGCCGCCCGCCGGGGGGAGCTGGCCGAACTGGCCGGAATCCGCGCCACCCTGATCCTGTTCGAAGGGGGCAGCCGTCTGAAGGCCAGCCTGGCGGACATGGCCCAGGTGCTGGGCCCCCGGCCAGCAGCCGTGGCCCGGGAGATGACCAAGCTTCACGAGACCCTGGTGCGCGGCCCCCTGGACGTCCTGGCCGCCGACCCGACCCTGGACCATCCCCGGGGCGAGGTGGTCATCGTGGTGGCGCCGGGCCGGGAAGAGGCCGCCACGGCGGACGACGCTGACGCCGCCCTGGCCGAGGCCCTGACCCGGCTGTCCCCCGGCGAGGCGGCCTCGGAGGTCGCCCGGGCCCTGGGCCTGCCCCGGCGCGAGCTCTACCGCCGGGCCCTGGACCTGAAGGGTGCCGGATGAGGGTGGCGGCGCGGCCCTGGCGGCGCCGGCTGGGCGCCCGGGCGCGGACCGACGGCCGCCGCGCCGAATGGATCGCCCTGGCCTGGCTCATGCTGAAGGGCTGGCGGATTCTGGGCTTTCGCCTGAAGACCCCCCAGGCCGAGATCGACATCCTGGCCCTGCGCGGACAGGTCCTGGCGGTGGTGGAGGTCAAGTCCCGGGCCAGCCTGGAGGCGGCGCTCGAGGCCGTCGGCCCCGACCAGAGGGCGCGCCTGAGGCGGGCGGGGCAGACCCTGGCGGCCCGACGACCGGACCTTGCCGGGCGTTCGGTGAGGCTCGACCTCGTCGCCCTCGCCCCGGGCCGCAGGCCCCGGCATCTGCCGGACGCCTGGGCGGGACTTTGATGGGCGGGGCTTTGACGGCGCGCCGGTGCCCCGTGCTAGAAGGCGCATCAAGAGGGAGCCCGCCATGAAGCTGAACGTCGCCGTCCAGATGGATCCGCTGGAGCACATCCGCATCCAGGGGGATTCCACCTTCGCCATGATGCTGGAGGCCCAGGCCCGGGGCCATGACCTCTTCGTCTACACCCCCGACCGGCTGGCCCTGGAAAACGGACGCCTGCAGGCCCGCGGTCGGTCCGTGCGGGTGAAGGACGTCCAGGACGAGCACGCCGCCTTCGGCCCCTGGGAACAGCGCGACCTGTCGGAGGCCGACGTGGTGCTGCTGCGCCAGGACCCGCCCTTCGACATGGCCTACATCACCACCACCCACTTCCTGGACGCCATCCACCCCAAGACCCTGGTGGTGAACAATCCGACCGAGGTGCGCAACGCCCCGGAAAAGCTCTACGTCACCACCTTCGAAGGCGTGCAGCCGCCGACCCTGATCACCTCGGACACGGAGGCCCTCTACGACTTCCGCGCCCGGCACGGGGACATCGTGCTCAAGCCCCTCTACGGCGGCGGCGGCTCGGGCGTGGCCCGCCTGCTGGCCGACGATCCCAACCTCGATGCCCTCCTGGACCTGCACCGGATGATCGGCCGCGAGCCGGTGATCGCCCAGAAGTTCATCCCGGCGGTGACCAAGGGGGACAAGCGCATCCTGCTGGTGGACGGCGAGCCCGTCGGCGCCATCAATCGCGTGCCGGCACCCGGGCAGATCCGCTCGAACCTGGCCGTGGGCGGCCGGGCCGACGCCGTGGAGCTGACCGCCCGGGACCTGGAGCTCTGCGCCATCATCGGCCCGCAACTGCGGGCCCGGGGCCTGCTCTTCGTGGGCGTCGACGTGATCGGCGACTACCTGACCGAGATCAACGTCACCTCCCCCACCGGGGCCCGCGCCCTGAAGCACCTGTCGGGCATCGACGCCATCACCGCCCTCTGGGACGTGATCGAGACGAAGCGCGCCGGGGGCTGAGGAAGCGACCTTCAGTTCCGTTTTTGTTCTTGCCCGGCAGCGGGCGGCGTGATTGTCTGAGAGCGGGGAACGGGGCGGAGTGAAGGAGCGCGCATGGCCGCCCGCGTCACCACCCTGGCCTTCCAGGGCGTCGAGGCCCGACCCGTGGAGGTCGAGGTCCAGCTGACCGCAGGGGAACAGAAGTTCGTCCTGGTGGGCCTGGGCGACAAGGCCGTGGCCGAGAGCCGCGAGCGCGTCCGCGCCGCCTTCGCCGGCCTGGGCCTGGCCATGCCGGGCCGCCGGATCATCTGCAACCTGGCCCCCGCCGACCTGCCCAAGGAGGGCAGCCACTATGACCTGCCCATTGCCCTGGCGGTAATGGCGGCCATGGGGGTGATCCCGCCCGATGCCCTCGAGGGCTGGGCGGCCATGGGCGAATTGTCCCTCGACGGGCGCATCACCGCCTCGGCCGGCGCCCTTCCTGCGGCGGTGGCGGCGGGCGCCCTGGGCCTAGGCCTGATCTGCCCCGAGGCCAGTGGGCCCGAGGCGGCCTGGGCAGGATCAACCCCGGTGCTGGCGCCGCCCAGCCTGGTGGCCCTGGTCAACCACTTCCGCGGGACCCAGGCCCTGTCGCCGCCGGAGCCGGGGGCGATCACCGAGGGCGCACCGGCCCCGGACCTGCGCGAGGTGCGCGGCCAGGAGACCGCCCGCCGGGCACTGGAGATCGCCGCCGCGGGGGGCCACAACCTCCTGCTCACCGGGCCGCCCGGGGCGGGCAAGTCAATGATGGCCGCCCGCCTGCCGGGGCTCTTGCCGCCGCTTTCGGCCGCTGAGCTGCTGGAAACCTCCATGGTCCATTCCGTGGCCGGCCTCATCGCCCGGGGCGAGCTGACCCGGGCCCGGCCCTTCCGCGCCCCGCACCACTCGGCGACCATGGCGGCCCTGACCGGCGGGGGTGCCCGTATCCGGCCCGGCGAAGCCTCCCTGGCCCACAATGGGGTCCTGTTCCTGGACGAGCTGCCCGAGTTCAGCGCCCAGGCCCTGGATTCCCTGCGCCAGCCCCTGGAGACCGGCGAGATCACCGTCGCCCGGGCGGCGGGACACGTGCGCTATCCGGCGCGGTTCCAGCTGGTGGCGGCCCAGAACCCCTGCAAGTGCGGCAAGGGGGGCGAGGGCCGGGGCGCCTGCGGCCGGGCGCCGCGCTGCCAGGTCGACTACCGGGGTCGGGTCTCAGGACCCTTCCTGGACCGGATCGACCTGCAGGTGGATGTTCCCGCCGTGCGCGCCGCCGACCTTGCCCTGCCCACCGCCGCCGAAGGTTCCGCCGAGGTGGCCGCACGGGTGGCCGCGGCCCGGGAGATCCAGGTCCGCCGGGCCGCCGACGCCGGCCGCCCCGAGACGGAGGCCGCCAACGCCCGGGCCTCCGGGGACTGGCTGCAGGCCATCGCCGACCCTGAGCCCGACGCCCGCGCCCTCCTGACCCGCGCCGCCGACGCTGCCGGTCTCACCGCCCGGGGCTGGAGCCGGGTCCTGCGCCTGGCCCGGACGCTCGCCGACCTGGAGGCCGACGCCGCACCCGCCGTCGCCCGCCGGCATGTGGCCGAAGCCCTGGCCTACCGGGGGGTTGGCGCAGGGGCCTGAGCCCCCTGTTGACCTCATCTTAATCGCCGGACTTGACCCTCCATCCCGCAAGGCGAGAAAGGATGAGGCCATGACCCGACCCGTCGTCCCATCCTTTGGCGCTTCGCCTGCCGTTGCGGACAGCCTGCAGGCTGCCTCCGCGCCGGCGACCCCGGTCAGCATCGAGGAACTGGCCAGCCTGAGCCACGAGTTCCGGACCCCGCTCAACGGCGTCCTGGGCCTGGCCCGCCTGCTGGAGTCCACACCCCTGACGGGCGAGCAACGCAGCTATGTGGACGCCCTTCGGGAGTCGGGCGAGCACCTGCTGGGCCTGGTCAACCAGCTGCTGGACTTCGCCCGGCTCGGCGCCTCCACCGTCGAGATCCAGACGGGCGATGTCAGCCTCGAGAACCTGCTGCGCGGAGTCTGTGAACTGACCGCGCCCCGGGCCACGGAAAAAGGCCTGGAGATCGGATGGTGGATCGCCCCGGGGCTCGGACGCATCCGCGGCGATGAGGGCCGGCTGAGGCAGATCCTGCTGAACTATGTCGCCAACGCCATCAAGTTCACGGGCGAAGGCGGCGTCCTGGTCTCGGCGGTCGCGGCGGGCCCGGGCCGCATCCGGCTGAGCGTCGGCGATACCGGACCCGGCGTGGCCGAAGCCGAGCGGGAGCGCATCTTCGAGCCCTTCGTCCAGACCGACCCCAGGGTCGACGGCGTCAACCTTGGGGGCGCGGGTCTCGGCCTGGCCATCGTCCGTTCCCTGGCGACCGCCATGGAGGGCCGGGCCGGGGTCGATCCCGCCCCCGGGGGCGGGGCGGAATTCTGGCTTGAGCTGCCGGCTGCCCGGGCGGGGGGAAGTCCCGGCCGAACCCTGTCCCAACGCCGTATCGCCGTGGTGAGCGCCAATCCCGTCGTCGCCGAGGCCGCCATCCGGCAGATCGCCTCCCGCGGGGGCGAGGGCGTCGCCGCTGCCAGCCTTGCGAACCTGCCCGCGCACGCTGAGTTCGTGCTTGTGGATCATGCCCTGCGACCGGCCGGGCCGCCCGACGACCGGCCAGCCATCATCCTGCTCTCGCCCGAGGATCGCGGCCTGATCGACGATTACCGGGCCCGCGGTTTTGCCGGCTACCTGATCAAGCCCCTGCGGCCAGCCTCCCTGGCGCAGCGGGTTGCCGCGGCGGCTCGGGGCCGGAGCCGGACCGGGCGCCTCGACGACCGGATCGCCCCGGCCGCAGCGCCTGGCCTGCGGGTCCTGCTCGTGGAAGACCACGCCATCAACGCCCTGCTGGCCACTGCCATGCTGAACCGGGAGGGCTGCGTCGTGGACCCCGCCGCGGGCGGCCCCGAAGCCCTTGCTGCGGTCGCGGTGGGCACCTACGACCTGATCCTGATGGACATGCGCATGCCCGGGATGACTGGCCCAGAGACAGCCCAGCAAATGCGCAGCCAGGGCGTGAAGACCCCGATCGTCGCCCTGACCGCCAACACCTTCGAAGATGACCGCCAGGTTTGCCTCGCGTCCGGCATGGACGATTTCCTGGTCAAGCCCCTCACCGCCGATGCCCTCAGACGGATCCTGTCCCAGGTGGCCCGGGGCTGGAACGAGCCCGCCGGGCGGCGGCGCTAGATCCTGTTCCGATGAGTAGGAGCCGGCTGCTGGACGGCGGAGGCGGCGCACGCCAATCTTCCCGCGCCCGCGGTCTGGCGGCGCGACGGATGCGGCGATGAACCCCAGGGGCGACGAAGGGCCGGCCGAGGCCCAGCTGACCGGCCTGAAGGCCCTGGCCGTCTATGGCGAGCGGCGGTCCCTGGTCATGATGGCCCTGGGCTTTGCCTCGGGCCTGCCCAACCTGCTGATTTTCGACACCCTTTCGGCCTGGCTGAGGGACGCCGGCCTGTCCCTGGAAGTCATCGGGATCTTCAGCCTTGCCACCCTGGCCTATTCGGTGAAGTTCCTCTGGGCACCCCTGGTCGACCGGGTGCCCATCCCCGGCCTGACCCGGACCCTTGGCCAGAGGCGGGCCTGGATGCTGGCCTGCCAGGCGATAATCATCCTGGCGCTCCTGGCCATCTCGGGGGTGGACCCCTCGAAAAGCCTGGGCGCCATGGCCGCCCTGGCGGTCCTGGTCGGCGTGGTCTCGGCCACCCAGGACATCGTCATCGACGCCTGGCGGATCGAGGCGGCCGGGCCCGAGCGGGCCGGCGCCATGGCCGCCGCCTACCAGTGGGGATACCGGATCGCCATGATCCTGGCCGGGATCCTGCCCCTGGTCCTGAGCGACGTCATCGGCTGGGGCGGCTCCTATGCCCTGATGGCTGTGCTGATGCTGGCGGGAACCGCGGGCGTCCTCGCCGCCCCCCGGGAGGCGGACGCCGTCGCGCGCCCGAAGGACCCTGACCCCGTCGCCGCAAGGCCAGGACGGGATGCCCTGGAATGGGCGGGCCGGGGAGGCCTCGTCCTTTCGGCCGCAGCCCTTCTGGGATCGGGTCTCTCGGGAAATCCCTTCCTGCTGCGCGCACCTCTCTCCGCCCTTGGCCTCGAGGGCCTTGCAGGGTCCCTCGCAGAACTCTGGGCGGCGAAGCCGGCGGGGGCCATCGCCCAGGTGGTCGCCGCCCTTGGCGGGCTTGCCCTGCTGGCCGCGGCGGTCCTGCCCCTGGCCGGCGCGCCGACCCGGCCCGGCCGCTTCCTCTTCCAGGCCCTGGGCGAGCCCCTGGCGGACTTCGTCCGGCGCCACCAGGGGACGGCGGCCCTGATCCTGGCCCTGATCTGCGTCTATCGCCTGCCCGACTTCGTACTGAACATCATGAACCCCTTCTATCTCGACCTCGGGTTCTCGAAGCTCGAGATCGCAGAGGTGCGCAAGGTCCTCGGGGTGATCATGTCGGTGGCCGGCGTAGGGCTGGGCGGCTGGGCAGTGGCGCGCCTGGGCCTGATGCGGGCCCTGGTGATCGGTGCCTTCGCAGGCCCGGTCTCAAACCTCGCCTTTGCCTGGCTGACCCTCCAGGGACCCCAGCTCTGGGCCCTCGCGGCGGCGATCGGCATCGACAACCTGGCCTCGGGCTTCGCCGGCACCTGCCTGATCGCCTACATGTCCAGCCTGACCAGCCGGGGCTTCACCGCCTCGCAGTACGCCCTCTTCTCATCCCTCTACGCCCTGCTCGGCAAGCTGATAGCCTCGCAGTCCGGGCGCATCGTCGAGGGGGCAGCCCGGCTGGCGGATGCGCCGGGCGGGATCCTCCTGCCGGCAGCGCCGGGTGCCTTCGGCGCGGCGGTGGCGAAGTCCGGGGTAACCGCCGCGGGCCTGGGAACCGGCTACGTGGTCTTCTTCGTCTACTCGGCCATCCTTGGGGCGGCAGGGGTGGTCCTGACCCTGATGGTCGCAGGCCGAGAGGCCCGTCGCCGACGGGACGGCGGGACGGGGGATCAGTCCCCGGCCTGACGCGCCCGCTCGATCGACTGGCGAATGATCTCTCCGGTCTCTGCGGGATCGGCCCACCGGCCGACCTCCGACATCTTGTTCTTCTCCAGGTCCTTGTAGTGGGAGAAGAAATGGGCGACCTGCTCGGTGAGGATGGAGGGCAGGGCCCGCCAGGAATCGATCCCGGCATAGTAGGGGTGGAGCTGGTCCACCGGCACGGCGAGGACTTTCTCGTCCTCCCCCGCCTCGTCGACCATGATCAGGCAGCCGATCGGCCGGCAGCGGATGATGGCGCCCGTGGCCACCGGGGTGAGGCCGACCACCAGTATGTCCAGCGGGTCCCCGTCCCCTGACAGGGTGTGGGGAATGAAGCCGTAGTTTCCCGGATAGAACATGGCCGTGTGCAGGAAGCGGTCGACGAACATGGCGCCGGAGGCCTTGTCGAGCTCGTACTTCACGGGCGCGCCGCCCTGCGGAATCTCGATCAGGGCGTTGATGTCGTAGGGCGGATTCACCCCGACCGGGATGCGGGAAATGTCCATGTCGGTCTCCATGTCGGCGCCATGCCGATCGGACTGCTGCTATGGCCCAAGGGGGCCGGGGGCGGAAGGGGCTGACAGGTGCCGATGTCTGTTCTATAGAGCCTACAACATCGTTTGTGGCGTTGGATGACGTATGCGAGCGGCGGGCTGCGGCCCGGCCGCTTTTTTGTTGGATCAAGGGGCGCCCGGAAGGGGTCCGCCCGGCAGGGCTCGGAGAGACCGAATGCGCGGCAGGACGGCGGAGGACGCCCGGCTCCTGGAGTTGCTCGACCCGGTGGCGGAGGCCGCGGGATACGAAATCGTGCGCCTGAGGCTGATGGGCAGCGAGCACGCGCGTCGGCTGCAGGTCATGGCCGAGACCCCGGAGGGGGAAATGAACGTCGAGGGCTGCGCCGTCCTGTCCCGGGCCCTGTCCGAAGTCCTGGATGCCGCCGATCCGGTGTCGGGCGTCTACACACTGGAGGTCTCGACCCCGGGGGTCGACCGGCCCCTCACCCGGCTGAAGGACTTCGAGACCTATGAACGCTTCGAAGCGCGGATCGAGCTGGACCGCCTGGCCGAGGGCCGGAAGCGCTTCCGCGGCCAACTCGCCGGCGTCGAGGGCGACCAGGTGGCCGTCAACCTCGAGGAGGAGGCCGAGACCGCGCTTATTCCCTTCGCCTGGATCCTAGAGGCGAAACTGATCCTGACCGACCAGCTGATGGACCGGGGTGCCCAAGAGCGCGCCCGCCGCCTGGCCGCCGACCCCAACCCCGTTTCCGACCAGGAGGATATCCCATGAGCCCGACAGGGATCGCCGCAAACCGGCTTGAGCTTCTGCAGATCGCGGAAGCGGTGGCGCGAGAGAAATCCATCGACCGCGAGGTGGTCATCTCGGCCATCGAAGAGGCCATCCAGAAGGGTGCCCGCGCCCGTTACGGCGCCGAACACGACATCCGCGTCCGCATTGACCCCAAGACCGGCGAGACCTCGCTGAAGCGCGTGATCCGGGTCATTCCGGATGACGAGACCTTCACGGACGAAGACGGGCTGCCCGTCGAGCCGATTGGCGTCCGCCGCCTCTCCGAGGCCCTGCGCGACGACCCCGAGGCCGTTGTCGGCAAGACCTACGAGGAAGTCCTGCCGCCCTTCGAGTTCGGCCGGGTACAGACCCAGATGGCCCGCCAGGTTGTCACCGGAAAAGTCCGCGAGGCTGAGCGGGAGCGCCAGTACGAAGAGTACAAGGACCGGGTCGGAGAGATCGTCAACGGCGTGGTCAAGCGCGTGGAGTACGGCAACACGGTCGTCGACCTGGGCCGCGGCGAAGGAATCATGCGCCGCGACCAGTCCATCCCCCGGGAAAACTTCAACATCGGCGATCGCATCCGCTGCTACATCTATGACGTGCGGCGCGAGGCCAAGGGCCCGCAGATCCTGCTCAGCCGGGCCCACGGCGGCTTCATGGCCAAGCTGTTCGCCCAGGAAGTGCCCGAGGTCTATGACGGCGTCATCGAGATCCGCGCCGTGGCGCGGGATCCCGGCAGCCGCGCCAAGATGGCGGTGGTCTCCAACGACAGCTCCATCGACCCCGTGGGCGCCTGCGTCGGCATGCGCGGTAGCCGGGTTCAGGCGGTCGTCGCCGAACTCCAGGGTGAGAAGATCGACATCATCCAGTGGAATCCGGATGAGGCCACCTTCATCGTCAACGCCCTGGCGCCCGCCGAGGTCTCCAAGGTGGTGATGGACGAGGAGGACGAGCGGGTCGAAGTGGTGGTGCCGGACGAACAGCTGTCCCTGGCCATCGGACGCCGTGGCCAGAACGTTCGCCTGGCCTCCCAGCTGACGGGCTGGCAGATCGACATCATGACGGAGAGCCAGGAGAGCGAGCGCCGCCAGCGCGATTTCGCAGAGCGCACCGCCCTGTTCCAGGAAGCCCTGGACGTGGACGAGGTGATCGCCCAGCTCATCGTGACCGAAGGCTTCGCCACGGTGGAGGACATCGCCTATGTGGACGCCTCCGAGATCGCCGCCATCGAGGGCTTTGACGAGGATACCGCCGAGGAAATCCAGGCCCGGGCCCGCGACCACCTCGAACGTGAGGCCGCCGAGCTTGACGCCAGCCGCCGTGAACTCGGTGTGGAGGATGGCCTCCTGGAGATCGATGGCGTGACCCTTCCCATTGCCGTGGCGCTCGGCCAGGGTGAGGTGAAGTCCGTCGAGGACCTCGCCGGCCTCGTGCCGGATGACCTGCGCGGCTGGTACGAGTCCCGGAACGGGGAGCGCGTGCGCGAGTCGGGCATACTCGAGACCTTCGGGATGGACGCCGGCGATGCGGAAGCCCTGATCCTGCGCGCCCGCGTCGCCATGGGCTGGATCGAACCGGCGCCAGAAGTGGTCGAAGAGGAAATCGAGGCCGAGCTGAGCGAAGAGGACATTGTCTTCGGTCAGCCGAGCACCACAGGAGCCTGACGCTCGGGTGACCCTCGCCGGACCCAGAACCCACGCCGAGGCTTCGCGCCAGAGCCGCGACCTGGCGTCAGGTGAGGTGCGTCCGCGCGAGACCATGATCCGGTTCGTCGCAGGGCCCGATAACCGGGTGGTCCCGGACCTGGCCGGGCGGCTGCCCGGGCGGGGACTGTGGGTGGCCGCAGACCGGGCCTCCGTCGAGACCGCCGCGAAGAAGGGCCTGTTCAGTCGGTCGGCCCGGGCAGCGCTGAAGGCCAGCCCGGACCTCGCCGCCCAGGTCGAGGTCCTGTTGCTCAGGCGACTGCTGGACGGACTGGGCCTCGCCCGACGGGCGGGGGATCTGGTCACCGGTTTTGAGAAGGTCGTCTCCACAGTGGGCGAGGGCCGGGCCGCCTGGCTGGTCGAGGCAACCGACGGGGCGCCCGATGGCCGCCGCAAGGTGCTCTCCGCCCTCCGGCGGGCCGCCTCGTCGCCGGGCCTCGTGGGGCTCTGGACGGGGGAAGAATTGAGTTTGGCCTTGGGGGGCGAGAATGTGATACACACCGCCTTCCTTGTGGGACGGGGTGCCGACCGTTGGACATTTGATGTCCAGCGGCTTTCAGGCTTCCGGCCCCTGGTTCCGGAATCCTGGAGCGACGCGCCTGCGTCCGCCCCCGGGGCTTCGGATCCGGCCCAGGGCGTGTGAATTTCGAAGTGGGCGGGACCTGTCCGGCCGGATGTAAAGCGAGCGCATGAGCGACGAAAAAGACAACGGCCGCCCCACCGCCCCTGGCGGACGCCAGCCCCTGACCCTGAAGCCGCGCCTCGGTGCCGGATCGGTCAGCGCCGGCACGGTCAAGCAGAGCTTCAGCCACGGTCGCTCCAAGACGGTGGTGGTTGAAACCAAGCGTGCGCGAACCTTGGGATCCGCCCCGGGAAACCTGGCAGGACCCTCGCCCGCCGAACGCCGCACCACGCCGCCCGCAGCGCCCGCGCCCCGGCCGGCTGCGTCCTACGCCCCTGTCGACGGCAATCTCTCCGCCGAGGAACTCAAGGCCCGCCAGAGGGCGATCGAGCTTGCCCGCGAACACCAGGCGCGGCAGGCCGTCGAGGCCCAGGCCCAGGCCGACACCGCAGCGCGCGCAGAGGCGGCCAGCAAGGCCGCCGAAGCTGCGACCCTGCCGCCGCCTGCAGCAGAGGCGGCACCGGCGCCTGCGCCCGCAGCCCAGGAGCCGTCCGCCCAGGCCGTAGCTCCGCAGGCCCCCGCTGCACAGGTCTCAGCTCCGCAGGTCGCAGCTCCGCAGGCTTCAACTCCGCAGGCCCCGGCCTCAGCGCCACCGCGACCGCCCTCTGAGGCGGCTCGCGCCGGGTCGCCTGGGTCGCCAAACCAGACGCGGACCTACGAGCCGTCCCGGGAGCGCCGGGACGATCGTCCGACGACGACAACCTACCGTCCCGAGCGTCCGGCCGGTCGGTTCGAGAACACCAGTTTCGGCCAGCGCGCCCCGCGGACGGACGGTCCGCCCCGGGATCGCCCAGGCCAGGACCGTCCCCGCGACGGCGACCGCGCCGCCCCGACCGGGCGCGCCGCCCCCGGCGGCGAACCCGTCCGCTACTCTGCCCTGTCCCCGCGCCCGGCACCCGGGGCCCGGGACGACTCCCGTCCGGGCGGCCCCCGGACCCCGAGAATTTCGCCTGCCGCCGCCCCGGCCGAGCCTGAAATCCAGCGCGCAGCGCGTCAGGCGCCGCGCCCGGGCTCGCTGAACCTCGACCGGCGCCCGGACGAGGATGAAGATACCCGCCGCAAGGCGGCCAATGCCGCCGGCAAGCCTATCAGCCGGGCCAAGGGCGCCACACAACGCCGCGAAGGTCGACTGACCATCCAGGCTGTCGCTGGCGACGACGAAGGTGCCGTTGAGCGGATGCGCTCGCTGGCCTCAGTCCGCCGGGCTCGGGAACGCGAGCGGGAAAAGCGCAAGGGCGGTGCCCAGGAGCAGGCCCGGGCCTCCCGCGAGGTGGTGATCCCGGACGTGATCACCGTCTCCGAGTTGTCGAACCGGATGGCCACCCGCGGCGTGGACGTGATCAAGTTCCTGATGCGCCAGGGCATGATGCTGAAGATCAACGACGTGATCGACAGCGATACTGCCGAGCTGATCGCCGCCGAGTTCGGTCACACGGTCAAGCGTGTGTCGGATTCCGACGTGGAGGAAGGCTTCCTCGGGGCCGATGACGGGGACGAGACCCTGGAGACCCGGGCCCCGGTTGTGGCGGTCATGGGCCATGTCGACCACGGCAAGACCTCCCTCCTCGACGCCCTGCGCCAGGCGGATGTCGCCGGCGGTGAGCACGGCGGGATCACCCAGCACATCGGCGCCTACCAGGTGAAACTGGCCGAAGGAAATCGCGTGACCTTCCTGGACACGCCTGGCCACGCCGCCTTTACGGCCATGCGGGCCCGCGGCGCAGAGGTCACCGACCTCGTTGTCCTGGTTGTGGCTGCAGACGACGGGGTCATGCCCCAGACCATCGAGGCCATCCTGCACGCCAGGGCGGCAAAGACGCCAATCATCGTGGCCGTCAACAAGATGGACAAGCCCGACGCCAACCCGACCCGGGTCATCAACGAGCTGCTCCAGCACGAAATCGTGGCGGAGAGCCTGGGCGGCGAGACCCAGATCATCGAAGTCTCTGCCCTCAAGAAGACCGGCCTTGATGACCTGATCGAGGCCATCCTGCTGCAGGCCGAGGTCCTGGAACTGAAGGCCAATCCTGACCGGACCGCCGAAGGCGTGGTGATCGAGTCCAAGATCGACCGCGGCCGGGGTGCCGTATCCACTGTCCTGGTCAAGCGGGGCACCCTGAAGCGCGGCGACATCATCGTGGCGGGCGCCAGCTTCGGGCGGGTCCGCGCCCTGCTGAACGAGCGCGACGAACAGGTTCTGTCGGCGGGTCCTTCCGAGCCGGTGGAGGTCCTTGGCCTCGACGGCGCGCCTTCCCCGGGCGAGGCCTTCGCCGTGGTCGAATCCGAGGCCCGCGCCCGCGAGCTGACCGGTTACCGCATCCGCGTGAAGCGCGAGAAGGCCGGGGCCCCTGTGGCTGGCGGCGTGTCCATGGCCGACTTCATGGCCAAGATGCAGGACAAGAAGATCTCGGAGATGCCGGTCATCATCAAGGCCGACGTCCAGGGGTCGGCGGAGGCCATTGTCGGCTCCCTCGAGAAGCTCGCCACGGACGAGGTGCGTGCGCGCATCATCCTGTCCGGCGCCGGTGCCATCAGCGAGAGCGACGTCATGCTGGCCAAGGGGTCGGGCGCGCCCATCCTGGGCTTCAATGTCCGGGCCACCACCCAGGCCCGCCAACTCGCCGAGCGCGAGGGTGTCGAGATCCGCTACTACGCCATCATCTACGACCTGCTTGACGACGTTAAGGGCGTCATGTCGGGCCTGCTGGCGCCGGAGCAGAGGGAAACCTTCCTCGGCAACGCCCGCGTCCTGCAGGCGTTCGATATCACCCGCGTGGGAAAGGTGGCCGGCTGCCGCGTCACCGAAGGCGTGGTCCGGCGCGGCGCCCGGGTCCGGATCGTCCGCAACGACATCGTCGTCCTGGAGCTGGGGGTCCTGCAGACCCTCAAGCGGTTCAAGGACGAGGTGGCCGAGGTCGGTAACGGCGTCGAGTGTGGCATGGCCTTCCAGGGCTTCCAGGACATCCAGGAAGGCGACATCATCGAGTGCTTCACCATCGAAGCCGTCAAGCGCAGCCTCTAGGGCGGCGCCTGCGCCGGGGGGTTTCATGCTCAGACGATTCGCCCTGCTCTCCCTCGCCTGCCTCCTGGCCGCCTGCGCGACCGCCAACCGCGTAGGTGCGGCCAATGATATCCACGCCCTCCTGACGGCGATCCGAGATGACGACCGGGCCGCCTTCGACGCCAGGGTCGACCGTGACGCCCTCAAGGCCGAGATGTCCGCCCGGCTCTCCCGTGAGGCCGGCCGGCTGAAGGTGGAAGGCCTCGACCTGGGCCGGTTGAGCGCCGTCATCGCCCCGAACCTCGCCAACCTTGCCGGCGACGCCCTGATCCAGCCCCGGGTCTTCCGCCAGGTCGCCGAAGCCTATGGCTACACACCCGGCAAGCCCCTGCCCGGGCCCGTCGCCATCGCCAGCCGCCTGAAGGCCATGCCAGACGGCCGGGTCTGCGCCACCCGGGACAAGAATGGCCCCTGTCTCCTGGTCTTCACCCGCTCTCCTGAGGGCCGCTGGCGCCTCAGCGGCTTCGAAGGCGACCTGTCCACCCTCAAGATCCGCCTCTGACAAGGCGCGCCATGTCCTGGGAAGACGCTCTCTCCGCCTACGGGCGCTTCGACTTCCAGGATGGCCCCTGGACCCGGCCTGTCTGGCAGCGCGGCACGGGCCCTGCCGTCATCATCATCCACGAAATCCCCGGCCTGCATCCCCTGGTGATCCGCTTTGCGGACCGGGTGGCAGAGGCGGGCATGACCGTCTTCCTGCCAAGCCTGATCGGAGACCCCGGGCGGCCGGTCAGCGGCGGCTACGCCCTGAAATCCATGGCGACAGCCTTCTGCGTCAGGCGGGAGTTCAACGTCTGGCGGACCGGGCGGACCAGCCCGATCGCCGACTGGCTCCGGGCCCTGGCCCGCAAGGCCCACGATGAGTGCGGCGGGGCGGGCGTGGGGGCCGTGGGCATGTGCTTCTCGGGCGGCTTCGCCCTGGCCATGATGACCGAACCTGCCGTGGTGGCACCGGTCCTGTCCCAGCCTTCCCTTCCCCTGCCCTTCGGCTCCCGCGCACGGGCGGCCGATATCGATGTCTCGCCTGAGGACCTGCGTTGCGTGAAGGACCGGCTCGAGGCCGAGGACCTGACCGTGATGGGGCTGCGCTTCCGGTCTGACCGGTTCGTGCCCGACGCCAGATTCGACACGCTCAGGGCCACCTTCGGAGAGCGTTTCGATGCCGTCGAGCTGGAGGACGCCGACGCCGCCCCGGCCGATATGCCGCCGCACTCGGTCCTGACCCTGCACCTTCGGGAGGACGGTCCCACCCGGGCGGCCGAGCAGAAGGTGATCGACTTCTTCCGGCAGAGGACAGGCGCCTGAGCACCCGTTGGCTGGACAGCCGGGCCCGTCGCGACTAGAACCCGCCGCCTTCCCCCGCGTCCGCGTCCGATCCGCGGTCCGGGACAGCCACTCGGGACACTCCCCATGAAAAAACATTCCGGCGCCGGACGCGGCGCCCCGGCCGGGCCGTCGCAGCGCCAGCTGAGGGCGGGGGAGCTGATCCGCCATGCCCTGGTGGAGATCCTGCGCGAAGAGGACATCGCCGATCCGGACCTGGTCGGCGTCTCGGTGACCCTGACGGAGGTCCGGATGAGCCCTGACCTGCGCCACGCCCACTGCTTCGTCGAACCCCTGGGAGGCCAGGCGGCCGGCCCGGTGGTGGCGGGCCTGAACCGCCATGCGAAATTCCTGAGGGGGCGGCTGGGGCGCGGGATCGACATGAAGTTCACGCCTGACCTCAAGTTCGCCCACGACGAGAGCTTCACCGAGGCGGCCCGCATGGAGGCCCTCTTCCGCGACCCGAAGGTGGCCCGGGACCTGGGGCCGGGCGACGCCGACGGCGACGGCGAAGCCTGATGGGGCGGCGAAAAACGGGAGAGGCGATCTCGGGATGGCTCTGCCTGGACAAGCCCTACGACCTCACCTCAACCCAGGCCGTGGGGCGGATCCGGCGGGCCTTCAATGCCCAGAAAGCCGGACACGCAGGGACCCTGGATCCCCTCGCGACCGGGATCCTGCCCATCGCACTTGGCGAGGCGACCAAGACCGTCAGCTTCATGATGGACGCCGGGAAGACCTACCGTTTCACCATCGCCTGGGGCCGGACCACGACCACCCTGGATCGTGAGGGCGAGACCTCGGCTGCCTCCGACGTGCGGCCCAGCCTGGCCGAGACCGAAGCCGCCCTGCCGGCCTTCGTCGGTGAAATCGATCAGGTTCCACCCGCCTTTTCCGCCATCAAGGTGGCCGGCGAGCGCGCCTACGACCTCGCCCGGGCCGGCGAGACCGTAGAGTTGGCTTCCCGCCGGGTGGTGATCCACAGGGCCCAGGTGACCGGCGCGCCAGACGCCGACCATGTCGACATCGAGATCGATTGCGGCAAGGGCGTCTATGTCCGCGCCATCGTCCGGGATCTGGCCGAACGCCTCGGCGCCTGCGGCCACGTCAGCGCCCTGAGGCGGACCCGGGTGGGACCCTTTACGGAGGCCCGGGCGATTACGCTGGAAAACCTTGAGGATCTGGGGCATAAGGCGCGCCTCTTGGAGGCCCTGCTTCCGGTCGAGACCGCCCTGGACGACATCCCGGTGCTGGCCGTGACCGCTGAAGACGCCTTCAGGCTCAAGCAGGGACGGCCCATCGTTCTCGTTCCCCGACAGGTTGAAGACCTGAAGGCCCGGCTCCCCGCCGGCGACCGGACGGTTTCAGCCCTGGCGGGCGGTTCGCTGGTGGCGCTCTGCGAGATGCGTATGGGACGGCTCGAACCCGTACGTGTCTTTCACCTCTGACCAGAGCGGAGACTGCACGATGTCGATTACGCTGGAACGCAAGGCCGATCTTATCAAGACTCACGGCCGCTCCGAAGGCGATACCGGAGGCGCAGAGGTGCAGGTGGCCATCCTTTCTGAAAGGATTTCCAACCTGACTGAGCACTTCAAGAGCCACAAGAAAGACAACCATTCCCGTCGGGGCCTGCTGAAGATGGTGTCGCAACGCCGTCGTCTGCTGGATTACCTGAAGGCCTCTGACGCAGGTCGCTACCAGGCGATCATCGAGAAGCTCGGCCTGCGCCGCTAGATCCCGGGCCCCCGACGGGGGCTTCGGCTTTTTCACCGCCGCCCCCGCGACAGGCCGGGGGACCAGGGGGGGTGTGCGGAGGTCCATTCAGGGGCCTTCGTCCTACGTCGGGGGTTCAAAGAAAATCCTCACCGCGCCTGTCGTTCCTGGAGAGGATTTCGGTCGTCCGACGCCCTGTCCGTCCCCGTTGGGAATACGCCCGCGGGAGAAGAAAGAAGCCAAAATGTTCGATATCAAGAGAAAAACCATCGAGTGGGGCGGTCGCATGCTGACCCTCGAAGCCGGCCGCATGGCCCGCCAGGCCGACGGTTCGGTTCTGGCCACCTACGGCGAGACCATGGTGCTGGCCACCGCTGTCTTCGCCAAGAGCGCCAAGCCCGGGCAGGACTTCTTCCCCCTGACCGTGAACTACCAGGAGAAGTACTATGCCGCGGGCAAGATCCCCGGCTCCTTCCCCCGCCGCGAAGCCGCGCCGAGCCAGAAGGAAACCCTGACGTCGCGCCTGATCGACCGTCCGATCCGGCCGCTGTTCATCGAGGGCTTCAAGAACGAGGTCCAGGTGGTCACCACCGTCCTGGCCCACGACCTCGAGAATGATCCCGACATCGTCGCACTGGTGGCTGCCTCAGCCGCCCTCGTGCTGTCCGGGGCACCCTTCATGGGCCCGATCGGCGGCGCGCGCATTGGCTACATCAACGGCGAGTACATCCTCAACCCGACCCTCGACCAGATGAAGGAATCGGCGATGGACCTGGTCGTCGCTGGAACCAGCGACGCTGTCATGATGGTCGAGTCCGAGATCCAGGAGCTCTCCGAAGAGGTGGTCCTGGGCGGCGTCACCTTCGCCCACAGGTCGATGCAGCCGGTGATCGACGCGATCATCGAGCTGGCCGAGCATGCCGCCAAGGAGCCCTTCGAGTTCACCGCCGACGACACCGAGGCCCTGAAGGCCGAGGCCCGGAAGCTGGTGGGCGCAGACATGGCCGCCGCCTACAAGATCGTTGCCAAGGGCCAGCGCCAGGACGCCGTCGGCCTGGCCAAGGCCAAGGCCTCGGCCGCCCTGGCCAAGTCCGACGCCAACCCCGCCGGCGCGGACAGCCAGAAGCTGGCAGGCGTGCTGAAGGAGCTCGAGGCTGAGGTCGTTCGCCGTAATATTATCGAGACGGGCATCCGCATCGATGGCCGGACGGTCGACAAGGTCCGCCCCATCGTCTCGGAGGTCGGTGTCCTGACCCGGGCCCACGGCTCGGCCCTGTTCACCCGCGGCGAAACCCAGGCCCTGGTGGTCGCCACCCTGGGTACCGGCGACGACGAGCAGATGATGGACGTCCTCGAAGGCAAGTACTACGAGCGCTTCCTGCTGCACTACAACTTCCCCCCCTTCAGCGTCGGCGAGACCGGCCGGATGGGCGCCCCCGGGCGGCGGGAAGTGGGTCACGGCAAGCTGGCCTGGCGGGCCATCCGCCCCATGCTGCCGCCGCATGACGAGTTCCCCTACACCATTCGCCTGGTCTCCGAGATCCTGGAGTCCAACGGATCCTCCTCCATGGCCTCAGTGTGCGGATCGTCCCTGGCCCTGATGGATGCCGGCGTGCCCCTGAAGAAGCCCGTCAGCGGCATCGCCATGGGCCTGATCCTCGAGAAGGATGGCTTCGCGGTCCTCTCCGACATCCTGGGCGACGAAGACCACCTCGGCGACATGGACTTCAAGGTGGCCGGGACCGAGGACGGGATCACCTCCCTCCAGATGGACATCAAGATCGCCGGGATCACCGAGGAGATCATGCGCAAGGCGCTGGAGCAGGCCAAGGACGGCCGCCAGCACATCCTGGGCGAAATGGCCAAGGCCATGGAGGCCCCGCGCGCTGAGCTCGGGGAATTCGCGCCCAAGATCGAGACCATCAAGATCCCGGTGGACAAGATCCGCGAAGTGATCGGCTCGGGCGGCAAGGTGATCCGCGAGATCACCGCCGAAACCGGCGCCAAGGTCGATATCGGCGAAGATGGCACCATCCGCATCGCCGCGGCCGACCAGGCCAAGATCGACGCGGCCCGCGACTGGATCAAGTCGATCGCCTCGGAGCCCGAACTGGGCGCCATCTACACCGGCAAGGTCGTGAAGATCGTCGACTTCGGCGCCTTCGTGAACTTCTTCGGCGCCAAGGATGGCCTGGTCCACGTGAGCCAGATCTCAAGCGATCGGGTCAACAAGGTCTCCGACGTCCTGCAGGAAGGCCAGTCTGTGAAGGTCAAGCTTCTCGGCTTCGACGACCGGGGCAAGACCCGTCTGTCGATGAAGGTCGTCGACCAGGAGACGGGCGAGGACCTGTCCAAGAAAGAAGGCGCTGAAGCGGACGCCGAAGGCTGATCGGACCTCCAGGTCCAGGACTTCAGGGGCGGCCGGAGCGATCCAGCCGCCCTTTTCATGGCCGCAAGGTGGCTGTAGGGTCGGTCCCGGGTCCGCAGTTCACCCAGGCGTCGCCGCCCCGTCAGGGGAGCTAGACCTGCGAAGCTAGACTTGATCACACCCTGCCGCTCTCATTCCGCGCCAGGTCGAAGCCGGCGACCCCGACACCGCCCTCCCGGGCCAGGCGCAGCACGAGGACGCGTGATGCCCAGAACCTTCCTGCCCTTTGCGGTCGACGACATCTCGGCCCTGGCCCGGTCCCTGCGGGACCAGCTCGCCACCCGGACGGAACCCCCCGGCCATGTCGAAATGCTGAACATGCTCGCCCGGGGGGCTGGTGACCGGAACTTCCAGCAGTTCCGGGCACGGACCACCACCGGCGCCGTGCCGCCGAACCCGGCACAGGGTCCGGAGCCGAATCTCGCCCAGGTCGAGCGCACCGCCCGCCATTTCGACACCGAGGGATGCCTGGCAACCTGGCCGGCGAAGACCTCCCTGCAGTTGCTGGCCTTGTGGGGCCTTTGGTCACGGATACCCGCCGAGACCCTCTTCTCGGAGGTCGGGTTCAACCAGAGGCTCAACGCGATCAGCCGGATCGGCGATCCCGCCCTGCTGCGCCGCTCGATGGTCCATGCAGGCCTGGTGTCGCGCACGGAGGATTGCCGGGATTACCGGAGGATCGAGCAGCCGCCGCCACCCGAGGCCCTGGCCCTCATCCGCCGGCTGGGCGCTGGGCCAGCCTGAGGACGAGGATCAGCTACGCAGCTTGCGGATGATGGTGTCCAGGTCGCGGGCGAGGACCGGATCATCCTGCTTGAGCGCCTCTATGCGACGGACTGCATGAAGAACGGTGGTGTGGTCGCGCCCTCCGAACCGGCGGCCGATGTCCGGCAGGGACCGGGTGGTGATCTGCTTGGCGATCCACATGGCGGCCTGCCGGGGACGGGCGACGACGCGGGCCCGGCGCTCGGAGATGATGTCCGCCTGCTTCAGCCCGTAGTGCTCGGCCACGGCCTTCTGGATCTGGTCGACCGTCACCCGCTTCTCGCTGCAGGCCAGGTGCGGGCGCAGGATGGCCTGGGCCTCGTCGAGCCCGAGGCGGGCGATGTCGCCGCCGACCCGCGCCACCAGGGTGTTCAGCGCGCCCTCAAGCTCCCGGACGGAGTCGGTGAACCGGTCGGCGAGGAACTGGAGGACCTCAGCGCGTGCCGAGGGCAGGAATTCGCCCGCCTGGGCGAGCACGGCCAGCTTCCGCTCAAGAATGCCCAGACGCAGGGCACCGTCCGCAGGTTCAATCCCGCACACCAGGCCTGACTGGAGGTGAGACCTGAGACGCGGATCCATCTCCGAAAGCTCGGAGGGAGAGCGATCGGCTGTCAGGACGACCCGCCGGCCATCCTCGATCAGGGCTATCAGGGTGTGGAAGAGCTCTTCCTGCGTCGTCGGCTTGCCCGCGACAAACTGGACGTCGTCGATCAGAAGAAGGTCCGCATTGCGGAGCTCTGCCTTGAAGGCCGCGGTCTGCCGGTCCTGGATCGCCCGGACGAAGGTCGAGGTGAAGCGCTCGGCCGTCAGGTAGACCACGCGGCGATCCCCGCCGGTTTGCATGGCCTCCCAGGCCAGGGCGTTCAGGAGATGGGTCTTCCCGAAGCCGTAAGGGCCGTGGAAGAGGACGGGATTGAAATGACCGTCCGCCCAGGAGGCGACCCGGCGGGCCACGGCAAAGGCGAACTCGTTGGAGGGCCCGGGCACGAAACTGTCGAAGCTGAAGCGGTCCTGCAGGCCCTGCTGGCGGGCGACAGACGGCGTCGGGCGAGGCGAAGGCATCTCCGGTTCGGACCGTCGGGCCTCAGGCGCGGGGCGGGCAACCTGCGGGGCAGGGGGTGTCGCGGCGGGAGCCGGCCCCTGGCCTTCGAACTCCATGCGGGATTTCAGGGCGAGGCTACGGCCCATGGGGTCATTCTGCGCCCAGAGTTCGCCGATCCGCCTCCAGGCGTGGCGACGAATCCAGTCGCGGGCAACGCCTGTGGCGGCCACGAGGCAGACGTCTCCGCCCTCTTGCTCACGCAGGGAGGCCTGGCTCAGCCAGGAGCCGAACGTGGCCTCACCAAGTTCGTGGCGGAGAATCTGGCAGGTCTTGCTCCACGCTTCCCCCGAAACCGCATCCTTGGACCCGCTCCCGCCCCCGCTCGCCATATTCAGCCCGTCCTGACCCATTGGAGGCTTCCGCGCCAAGAGCGCCGGAGGCCACTTCAATACCGCGCAAAAGCGCCCTCGCGCTGCGGAACACAGAGGTCCCAACAGCTGTTTTTTCGATCTCGAGGTCGCTTGGAAATACGCTTTACGAGCCCAACACTAGCCCCGGAGAGGGGCCGGTCAACGGAGATTCTTTGCGGCTTCTGCGGATATTTTCGTTGACTCTGAGAAAGCCAAATTCCTTAAGGCCCTGCAGTTTTCACGGTCCATTTCGGGACGTTTCAGAGGGGTAACACGTCCGTGTACCCCCTGTCCCGATACGACAAAGCCCCGCCGAGGGCGGGGCTTTTTCTTGAATTAATTCAGTGTTTTAGTCTGAAACGGCCCAAAATGGGCCAGCCGCCTCAGGCGGCTGCGACCTTGCGCAGGCGGGCCGCCAGGCGGGACACCTTGCGCGAGCCCGTATTGTGATGGACGACGCCCTTGGATACCGCTCGCATCAGCTCGGACTCTGCAGCCACAAAGGCCGTCTTTGCGGCAGTAAGGTCGCCTGAGGCGATGGCCTCTTCAAACTTGCGCAAGAAAGTCCGGACGCGCGATCGGCGCGCCTTGTTGACTTCCGTGCGGCGGGCGATCTTGCGGACTGCCTTCCGGGCGCCGGGATTGTTGGCCATGCTTCAGCTCTCAATGCGGTACGCCAGCGCCCCACCCGGGACGCCAGCCGAAATTGGAGGCGCGGATATACGGGAAGGCGTCCGGCGGGTCAATGCGCGGAAGGGCGTCTTCAGCGTCCCCTGAACGCCGGCGTCCGCTTTTCGATGAAGGCCGCCATGCCCTCCTTCTGATCCTCGAAGGCAAACAGCGAGTGGAACAGCCGGCGCTCCATGGCCACACCTGCGGAAAGGGTGGTTTCATAGGCCGCGTCGACCAGCTCCTTGTTCATCATCACCGCGAGGGGAGACTGCCCGGCGATCCGGGTGGCGGCCTCAAGGGCCTCGGGGACCAGGCGGTCGACGGGGACCACGCGGGACACCAGGCCCGAGCGCTCAGCCTCGGCCGCATCCATCATCCGGGCCGTCAGGATCATGTCCATCGCCTTGGACTTGCCGACCAGGCGGGTGAGCCTCTGAGTGCCCCCAATCCCGGGCATGACGCCGAGGTTGATCTCGGGCTGGCCGAACCTTGCGGTCTCTGAGGCGATGATGAAGTCGCAGAGCATGGCGAGCTCGCATCCACCGCCAAGGGCGTAACCGGACACGGCGGCGATCATCGGCTTGCGGCGGGCCTCGATCCGGCGCGCCGCAGGGCCGAAGACGTCTGCGAAAAACATGTCCGCATAGGACTTGTCCGACATCTCCTTGATGTCGGCCCCGGCGGCGAAGGCTCGGTCGGACCCGGTGAGGACCAGGCAACGCACTTCAGGATCAGCCTCCGCTGCATCCAGAGCCTGGCACAGTTCGGCAAGGAGGCGGTTGTTCAGGGCGTTGAGGGCCTCCGGCCGGTTCAGGCGGATCAGCCCGACCGCATCGTGCTGTTCAACAATCAGGGTCTCATAGGCCATCTGGAACTCCCGCATGCATCCTGCCGTCCTTTAGGGGGATGGGCGCGAGCCGCCAAGGGGCTGGCAGCCTCACCGCTGGCAGGCGGCACACCAGAAGGTCGACCGCCCGGCCTGGATCCGCCGCTGGATCACCCCGCTGCAGCCCGGGTTTGTGCAGGCCTCGCCTTCGCGGTCGTAGGCGCGGAAGCTGTGCTGGAAATAGCCAAGGGCGCCATCCGCTGCGGCGAAGTCCCGCAAGGTCGAGCCGCCCGCCTCGATGGCCCGCTCCAGTACCACCTTGACCGTTCCCGCCAGCAGATCCAGCCGTGGGCGGGACACGCGACCCGCCGGGCGGAAGGGTGAGATTCGCGCCGCGTGCAGGGCTTCGCAGACATAGATATTCCCCAGGCCCGCCACCGTGCGCTGGTCAAGCAGGAGCGTCTTGGGGCCCTGCCGGCGACCTTGAAAGACCGCAGCGAGCCGGGCGCCATCAAAGTCGCCGGACAGGGGTTCCGGGCCCATGGCGGCGAACCAGGGATGGGTCCCGAGGTGGTCAGTGGGGATGAGCCCCATGAAGCCGAACCGACGGGGATCGTGATAGACGATCCGCCCACCGGACCCGGTCTCGAAGACCACATGGTCGTGCCGGGGATCGTCGCTGGATGCACGGTGGAAGCGGCCAGGCTCGGTGGCGGCGGGCCCCTCAATGCGGAACCGGCCGCTCATCCCCAGGTGGGAGACCAGGGTCTCGCTCCGGTCCAGGTCCACGAGCAGGTACTTGGCCCTGCGCCTCAGTCCCGTGACCCTCGCCCCCACGAGGCGCTGGACGAAGCCTTCGGGGAAGGGAAACCGCAGATCGGGCCGGCGGGCCTCCACGCGGACGAGCCTCTCCCCCTCGAGGACCGGCGCAAGGCCCCGGCGGACGGTTTCGACTTCCGGCAGTTCAGGCATGGCGTCTGCGTCGCATGGAGCGGCCAACGGGGCAACCGGGCGGCAGGGCCCGCTCCCGGGATTCGCGCGAAGCCGCTTTCCCGCCGGCTCCCGGCGTTCTAAGAGCCCGACATGAGCGCGACCTTCGGATTCCGGGACGTCGATCCCCGCGAGAAGCCCGGCCTGGTCCGGGGCGTCTTCGACCGTGTCGCAAGCCGCTACGACCTGATGAACGACGTGATGAGCGCGGGCGTGCACCGGCTCTGGAAGGACGCGACGGCGGCCCGGCTCAATCCCCAGCCTGGCGAGACCATCATCGACTGCGCCGGCGGCACGGGCGACATGGCCCGCCGCTTTGCCGACCTTGCCCGGCGCGCCCGCCAACGCCGGGGTGGCGACGACGCCAGGATCCTGGTGGTGGACTACAATGCTGAAATGATCGCTGCAGGCCGAAGTCGCGGTCTGTCGCCCGAGATCGCCTGGGCGGTCGGCGACGCCCAGGGCCTGCCCCTGCCTGACGGCTGCGCCGACGCCTACGTGATCAGCTTTGGCATTCGCAATGTTACCGATATCCCGGCGGCCCTGCGTGAGGCCCGGCGGGTGCTGAAGCCCGGCGGCCGGTTCCTGTGCCTGGAGTTCTCGCGCCCCCCGGCACCGGCCCTGGCGCGCCTGTACGACGCGTATTCCTTCCGGGTCATTCCCTTCATGGGCGAGCAGATCGCCGGGGACCGGGAGTCCTACCAGTACCTGGTCGAGAGCATCCGCCGCTTCCCCGACCAGAAGACCTTCCAGTCCCTGATCGAGGCCGCAGGATTCCGGCGGGCGGGCTACACCAACTTCACCGGCGGCGTGGCGGCCCTGCACCACGGCTGGGCGGTCTGACCATGGTGGCGGGCCTTGCGGCGGCGGCGAGGCTCATGGGGGCAGGCTGGCGCCTGGTCCGGGCTGATGCCCTTCTGCCCCGGGAGCTGCGGCATCTCTATCCGCCGGGCCTGGTCCGACTGTCGAGGCTCGCGAGCCTCCTGTCGGGTCCGTCAGCGCGACGCGGCCGGCCGGGGGAACGGCTGGCGCGCTGCCTGGAGGGCCTGGGGCCCGTGGCCATCAAGACCGGCCAGCTGCTCTCGACCCGGGCCGATATCTTCGGCTCGGAGTTCGCCGGCGACCTGGCGCGGCTGAAGGACCGGCTTGAACCCTTCCCCATGGAGGTCGCCCTGAGGGAAATCTCGGAGACCCTGGGTCGCCCCGCGGACCAGCTGTTCTCCCGGATCGGCCCGCCCGTGGCGGCGGCGTCCCTGGCCCAGGCCCACGAGGCCTGGCTGAGGGACGGACGGCGGGTGGCGATCAAGGTGCTGAGACCCGGGATCGAGAAGCGGGTGGAGGCGGACGCCCGGGTCATGACCCTCGCCGCCGCCCTGGCCGAGACCCTGGCGCCGGGCGCCCGGCGGCTGGAGCCCCGCACCCTGGCCGCGACGGTCATCGAGTCCGTGCGCCGCGAGCTGGACCTGCGCCTCGAAGCCGCCGGCTGCGATGAGTTGCGCGAGATCATGGCCCGGGACGGCTACATGTCGGCGCCCGCGGTGGTCTGGGACGGAGTCGGGCGGCGGATCCTGACCCTGGAGTGGGCCAAGGGCGCACCCCTGTCCGACCCCGCCAGCCTGGAGGTGCCCGGCCTCGACCGGCCAGCCCTGGCCACCGGCCTGATCCGCGCCTTCCTGGCCCAGGCCCTGGACCACGGCGTCTTCCATGCCGACCTGCATGAGGGCAACCTCTTCATCGCCGCGCCCGACCGGATCGAGGCGGTGGACTTCGGCATCGTCGGGCGGCTGAGTCCCGGGGAAAGACGTTACCTCGCCGAGATCCTGTGGGGCTTCCTCCAGCGCGACTACGACCGGGTGGCCAGGGTGCACCTGGACGCGGGTTATGTGCCCGCCCGGCACGCTGTCGGCGACTTCGCCCAGGCCCTGCGCGCCGTGGGCGAGCCGATCTTCGGCCGGTCAGCGAGAGACGTCTCCATGAGCCGGGTGCTGATCCAGCTCTTCGAGATCACTGGCCAGTTCGACATGCACCTGCGGCCCGAGCTGGTGCTTCTTCAGAAGACCATGATGACCGTGGAGGGCGTAGCCCGCTCCATCTGGGCCGACCTCGACATCTGGGCGGCGGCCGATCCGGTGGTGCGACGCTGGATGACCCGCGAGCTCTCCCCGGCCGCCCGGATCACCCGGCTGGGTGAGCAGGCCGGCCGGGTGCTGTCGCGTCTGTCGGCCCTGGCAGAGGCACCGCCGCCCGCAGCCCCGCCGGCGCGGCGGGGCGGACAGGTCCTGCCCCTCCTGCTGGCGGCGGCCGCCCTGGCGACGGCGCTGGCGGCCTTCTGGAAATCAGCCGTCTGAGGACCGGGTAGCGCCGGTGCTGGCGGTTCGCCTCTGGGACTCCCGCGCCTTCTGGGTCTCCCAGTAGGCCGGGCCGTCGTCCGGCTGGAAGAAGGCCCGGGGCGTGCCATCCCGGCTGGCGACCGCAAAGGTGTTCGAGCCCGGGTGGTACATGAGGACGTCGCCATTGCGGCGGGTCAGGCGCTGGGCGCCTGAAGGCGGGGCCTCGATGAAGGCCCGGGCCTTGCGGACATAGGCGTCAAGGTTCGACGCCCCGAAGCTCTCGCCATTCCGGGCGAAGGCCTTGCGGGCGTTCTCCTCCGCGCCGCCGCGGCGGCTGGAGGTCCAGATCGGACGACCATCAAGCAGGGGTGCAGGGGCCTCGGCCCGGTCCTGGGACCGCGGCGCCGGTCCGGCCTCGTAGGGACGCCCCTCGCGCCCGCCCGGATCGGGGGACCCGGCGGCGGCATAGGCCCCATCGGGCCCGGACGCCGGCGCGCTGCGGGTCGCGACCGCGGACGGGCGCTCGCAGGCGGCGAGGCTGAGGGCCAGGACAAGGCCCCCGGACAGCAGGGCGGAGGATGTGCGGAAGGCGGGGATACGGAAGGTTGGGATACGGAAGGCTGGGGTGTGAACGGACCCTTCGGTCATGGGGAACTCCCTTGTCTCGCCCGCCCAGGCCAGAACAAATAAGGAACACTTCGTCCGGTTTGTCGAGTCCCGATGTTTTGGCGTATGAGGCGGGGCTTTTGTGGAGGCTGATGGGACCGTGTCGGACAGACGGGTGCTACTGATCGTGGGCGGCGGAATTGCGGCCTTCAAATGTCTGGAGCTTGTCCGCCTGCTACGCGGGCGGGGCATAGCCGTCCGCCCGGTCCTCACCGAGGCCGGGTCGAGATTTGTCACCCCACTCTCCCTCGCCGCCCTGTGCGAGGACAAGGTCCACACCGACCTCTTCTCCCTCACCGACGAGGCCGAGATGGGACACATCCGACTATCCCGCTCGGCAGACCTCATCGTGGTGGCCCCGGCGACGGCGGACCTGATGGCCCGGGCGGCCGCGGGCCTGGCGAACGACCTCGCCACCACCCTCCTCCTGGCCACGGACACGCCCGTGCTCATGGTGCCCGCCATGAACGTGCGGATGTGGAACCATCCGGCGACCCAGAGGAACCTCGCGACCCTGAGGGCAGACGGCGTCCGGTTCGTCGGCCCCGAGGTCGGCGACATGGCCTGCGGCGAGACCGGACCCGGCCGGATGGCCGAGCCCGCCACCATCTGCGAGGCCATACTCGCGGCCCTGTCCCCCGCCCGTGGCCCGCTGGCGGGCAGGCGGGCCATTGTCACCGCCGGGCCGACGGCAGAGCCCATCGACCCTGTCCGCGTCCTGACCAACCGCTCGAGCGGAAAGCAGGGCTTTGCCATCGCCGGGGCCCTGGCCGCCCTGGGCGCCGAGGTTGTCCTCGTGGCGGGCCCGGTGTCCGAGGCCACGCCTGCGGGCGTCCGGCGGGTCGATGTGGAGACGGCCCGCGAGATGCTGGCGGCCTGCGAAGCGGCACTGCCGGCGGACATCGCCGTCTGCGTCGCCGCCGTGGCGGACTGGCGCCCTGCCGAGGTCTCGACGGGCAAGACCAAGAAGGTTGCAGGTGCCGCGCCCCCCGAGATCCGGCTGGTGGAGAACCCCGATATCCTGGCGACCCTGTCGCAACGGGCGGACCGCCCCGCCCTGGTGGTCGGCTTCGCCGCCGAGACCGAGACCGTGGAAGCCCATGCCCAGGCCAAGCTCGAACGCAAGGGCTGCGACTGGATCGTCGCCAATGACGTCTCTCGCCCCGGGGTGATGGGCGGCGCGGCCAATACGGTGTCGATCGTCTCGGCGGCAGGGATCGAGCGCTGGGAGGAGGCCCCCAAGACCGAGGTTGCCGCCCGCCTGGCCGCCCGGATCGCCGCAGCCCTGGACGGACGCCCCGCATGAGGCCCGTCGTCGACATCGTCCGCCTGCCCCACAATCCCGACCTGCCCCTGCCGGCCTATGAAACCGCCGGCGCAGCGGGCATGGATCTCCGCGCCGCAGTGTCCGGAGATGAGGCCCTGGTGCTGAGCCCCGGGACCCGGGCTGCGGTTCCCACCGGACTGGCCTTCGCCCTGCCCGAGGGCTTCGAGGCCCAGGTGCGGCCGAGGTCCGGGCTGGCCCTCAAGGCTGGGGTCACTGTGGCCAACGCCCCGGGCACCATTGACCAGGACTACCGCGGCGAGGTGAAGGTCCTGCTGATCAACCTCGGGGCGGAAGACTTTGTCATCCGTCGGGGCGACCGGATCGCCCAACTGGTAATCGCCCCCGTCGTCCAGTCCGCCTGGCGCGAGGTCGAGAGCCTTGACGCCACGGACCGGGGCGCCGGAGGCTTCGGGTCCACGGGCGGCCGCTGAGCCGCAGACAGGGAGAACAGGCATGGAGTTGATCCTGGTCCGGCACGGGCGCCCCGCCCGCATGGAGACCACCTCCGATCCGCATCTCAATGAGGTTGGGCTGGACCAGGCGCGCAGGGCTGCAGCCTGGCTGGCCCTGGAGCCGATCGAGGCAACCTGGTCGTCGACCATGCTCCGGGCCGTCCAGACCGCAGAAGCTTTTGCCGGCCTCGTGGGGCATGAGGTCCAGCGGCACCCGGGCATTGTCGAGTTCGACCGCAATTCTGGCGTCTATATCCCCACCGAGGAGCTCAAGAGGGAGAACTTCGCGGCCTGGCAGGCCATGGCCACCGGCGGCCACGGGGTCGACATGGCCGAGTTC
>CAIZKE010000100.1 GCA_903933475.1 uncultured Alphaproteobacteria bacterium
AGCATAAATCTGCCGGGCAAGGTCGAGGCTTTCCTTGCGGGTCTGCTGCTGGACCTCAAGCCGGTCGCGCAGGGCCTCCGGCAGGGCGGCGATGGCGGCGGGCATCAACTCGGACAGAAGCCGGGCGCCCTGGCTGCCGCCGGTGATGAGGAGGCGGATCGGACCGGTCTCGGAAGGCGGTTCGTAGGGAACACCGGCGATGGCACGGATTTCCGCCCGCACCGGATTGCCCACGACGACGGCGCGCCCGGCGACGCCGGGAGGGGCCTTCTGCAGGATCGGAAAGGCACAGGCCACGGCGCGGACGCGACTGGCCAGCCGCCGGTTCGCCCTCCCCATCACCGCATTCTGCTCATGCAGGACGGTAGGCAGGTTCTGGGTGAGGGCGGCGAGCAGGCCAGGTGCCGAGGGATAGCCGCCGAAGCCGATCACGACGTCCGGACGAATCTCGCGATAGGCCGCACGGGCCTGCATGACGCCGGCGAAGATCGCGAACCCGGCCTGGATCATGCCGAAGATGTCGCCAGGCCGGAAGGTGCGGGCGGACAGGCCGATCCGTCGCTCGGCCGGGAAGGACTCCGCCAGGGCGGCGACGCGCTCATCACTGGCCAGGACGATCCGCCAGCCCCGGGCGATCAGGGCCTCCGCGAGGGCCTGGGCGGGGAACAGGTGTCCGCCTGTTCCCCCGGCGGCGACGACAGCGATCTTCTGCATGGGCGAGATTTACGGGACTCCCGGTGGGTTGGGTAGGGGCGAAGGCAGCTCAACCCTGGGCGTAGGCGCCCGGACGGCGGCGGGTCAGGGCAAGGGCAAGGCCCAGTGTCAGGCAGATCGCCAGCATTGAGGACCCTCCGTAGGAAATGAAGGGAAGGGTCATGCCCTTGGTGGGGATCAGGTTGAGGTTGACGGCCACATTGATCAGGACCTGCTCGCCCACCAGGACGAAGAGGCCCGCGGCCGCGACCTGCTGAAAGGGATCGGAGAGCTTCAGGGCCCGATGGAGCCCGCGGATCACCAGGAAGGCGAAGAGGCCGATCAGGATCAGGGAGAAGATAAGTCCGTATTCCTCAGCCGCGACGGAATAGATGAAGTCGGTGTGCAGGTCCGGCACGTGACGCTTCATCACCCCCTCGCCCGGTCCACGGCCGAATAAGCCTCCCGCAGCGATGGCCTCGGCCGCGCGGTCCACCTGGTGAGTGTCGGCGGCCTCAGGGTTGATGAACCGGTCCACGCGACTGGCCACATGTGGAAACAGGAAATAGGTCGACATCAGACCGCCGGCAGTGAAGACGCCCAGCCCCATCACCCAGGAGATGGGCACTCCCGCCATCCAGAAGGCGGCACCGAAGGCCACGGAGATCAGTATGGTCTGGCCCACGTCCGGCTGGATCAGCAGCAGGGCCACGGAAATCCCGTAGAGGGCGAAGGCGATGGTCACCCCCGGCACGCCCTGTCCCTTCTGCGCCTCGGCGAACATCCAGGCGACCAGGACGATCAGGGCTGGCTTCATGAACTCGGACGGCTGCAGGGAAAATCCGCCGAGGTCGAGCCATCGCGTCGCGCCCTTGGCGCTGTACCCGATGAAGGGAAGGGCCAGCATGATGACGATGGCCGTCAGGTAGATGAAGAACGCCGCCCTGCGGACCCCCCGATCATCAAGGAGCGAGGCGCCGATCAGTATGGCTGCGCCGGCGGCGGCGAAAACGCACTGCCTGAGGGCAAAGTGGAAGGGGTCGCCGATATTCATCCGCGCCGCAGCGGCAGGACTGGCGGCGAAGGACATCGTGACGCCGAGAACCATCAGGACGGCCACCGCACCCAGCAGCCAGCGGTCCATGGTCCACCACCACACACCGATACGGGTGCGGTCGGACCGGGCGAAGGCCTGATGGGCGGGATTCGGGCTCATGCCTCGGCCTCGCCAACGGCCACCGCTCCGGCCAGTTCGCACACGGCCTCGCGGAAGGCGTGGCCCCGGGCCTCGAAGTCCGCAAACTGGTCGAAGGAAGCGCAGGCAGGCGACAGGAGCACAATGCCGCCCTCACCGGACGCCTGGGCGTCGGCGAAGGCCTGGGCTACCGCTGCGCCGAGGTCGGTACAGGCGACATTGGGGACCTTTCCCTCGAGGGTCTGGGCGAAATCCCCTGCCGCCTCCCCGATCAGATAGGCGCGCGCCACCCGCGGGAAGAGGTCAGAGAGGGACTCGATCCCGCCTTCCTTGGCCCGCCCACCGGCGATCCAGTAGACCCGCCGATAACTGGAAAGGGCCTGGCGGGCCGCATTGCTGTTGGTGGCCTTGGAGTCATTGACGAAGCGCACGCCCCGGATGTGCCCGACGGTCTCCATCCGGTGGGCCAGCCCCGGAAAGTTGAGCAGGCCATCGGCGATGTCGGCGGGCGAGACGCCCAGGCCCCGGACCGCGGCATAGGCCGCCGCCGCGTTCTGCCAGTTATGGCGGCCAGGAAGCGACCGCGCGCGGTTGAGGTCGGCGACCTGAACCGCCCTGTCCCCGGTGGCGTCATACAATTGGCCCTGAAGGGCATAGACGCCCCGGCCGATGGCCTTGGAGGCGGAGACCGGCATGATGGTCCGGCGGTTCGCCGACTTGGCCTCGGTGCAGATCCTCTGACCCCAGGGATCGTCGACCCCGATGACCGAGGTGTCCCCGGGACCCTGGTTCAGGAGGATCCGCCGCTTGGCGGCCACGTAACCTTCCATGCCGCCATGTCGGTCCAGGTGGTCAGGCGAGATGTTGAGCAGGACGGAGACGTCCGGCTTCAGGCTCGAGGTGAGGTCAAGCTGGTAGGAGGAGAGCTCGAGGACATAGACCGCGCCGCCGTGCATGTCGGGCAGGTCCAGGACCCCCACCCCGATATTGCCTCCAATCCGGGTATCCCGGCCCGCCTGGGCGCAGACATGGCCGATCAGGGCGGTGGTGGTCGACTTCCCGTTGGTGCCGGTGATGGCGACGATGTGCGGGCGCTTGTGCGCGGGCGCCAGGTTCACGGCACGGGCGAAGAGCTCGATGTCACCAATGATCTCAACCCCGGCCTGTCGGGCCATCTGGACGGTCCAGTGGGGCTCGGGATGGGTCAGGGGCACGCCAGGCGAGAGGACAAGGGCGTCGAACTGGGACCATTCGGCGACCGAGAGATCGACGATCTGGAACCCTTCCGCCTGCGCTGCGGCCAGGCCCTGGGCGCGCTCGTCCCAAACCGCGACCTCTGCGCCTCCGGCCAGAAGGGCGCGCGCGGCGGCCAGTCCGGTCCGGGCAAGCCCGAAGACCGCTACGGTCTTGCCTTCGAAGCCGCGAACCGGGATCAAGCGCCCTCCCCTACCTCAGCTTCAGCGTCGCGAGGCCAAGGATGGCCAGCATGACGGAGATGATCCAGAAGCGGATGACGATGGTCGATTCCGACCATCCCAGCTTCTCGAAGTGATGGTGGATCGGGGCCATCAGGAAGATGCGCTTTCCGGTCCGCTTGAAGTAGGCCACCTGGATCATCACCGAGAGGGTCTCGGCCACGAAAAGGCCGCCGATCAGGGCCAGGACGACCTCGTGCTTGGTGGCAACGGCGATGGCGCCAAGGGCCCCACCCAGGGCGAGGGAGCCGGTGTCGCCCATGAAGATCCGGGCCGGAGGGGCGTTGTACCAGAGGAAGCCCAGGCCCGCGCCGATCATCGCCCCGCAGAAGACCGCGACCTCGCCGACGCCGGGAACGAGATGGAGCTGGAGGTAGGAGGCAAAGACCGCGTTGCCGACCAGATAGGCGATGAGTCCGAAGGCCGCTGCCGCGATCATGACCGGGACCGTGGCCAGGCCGTCCAGGCCGTCGGTGAAGTTCACGGCATTGGCAGCACCGACGACAACGAAGGCCCCAAAAGCCAGGTAGAACCAGCCAAGGTTGATCAGGAAGTCCTTGAAGACCGGGACCGCCACGCTCGTATAGAGCCCGGACTCCCCGGCAGAACTCCGCCCCCAGAGCACCATCATCAGGACCGCAGATCCCGCCAGCAGGGTCTCGACGACGAGGCGGAGGCGCCCGGAGACGCCGGCCGAGCTTTGCCGGGTGACCTTCGCGTAGTCATCCAGGAAGCCGAGGACACCAAACCCTGCGGTCACCAGGAGAACGGCCCAGACGTAGACATTGCTGAGATCGCACCAGAGGAGGGCACCCGTGAACAGGCCGGCGAGGATCATCACCCCACCCATGGTGGGGGTGCCAGACTTCTCGATGACGTGGCGCTCGATTCCATCGGTCCGGATGGGCTGGCCCTTGCCCTGCCGAGCCTGCATCCAGCGAATGAACCGCGATCCCATGAGAACGACCACAAGCTGGGCCGTGAACAGTGCCATACCCGTCCGGAAGGTCAGGTATTTCATGAGGTTGAGCAGGGAATGATGCTCCCCCGCCGCAACCGCCTGCTCGTATAGCCAGTACAGCATCAGCCTGCCCCCCCGGCCGAGCGATCCAGGGCCCGAAGCGCACCCGCGACCAGGCCCGCCCGCGACCCATTCGATCCCTTGACCATGACCAGATCGCCTTGCCCGACAGCTGCAGAGATCATGGGCGCCAGTTCCAACGCCTCCACCGCGTAACCCCCGCGCCGAGTCGAAGGAAGGGCGTCCCAGAGGGATTTCATCAGGGGTCCGGCGCAGAAGACCAGGTCAACGCCCGCGTCAGCGATGGGCCGGGCAAGGTCGGCATGGAATCGGGCGGCCTCGTCGCCAAGCTCGAGCATGTCCGTGAGGGCGAGGATCCGCCGCCCCTGGGTCCTGCGGACGCCCAGAGAGCCGATGGTCGCAGCCATGGAGATGGGATTGGCGTTGTAGCTCTCATCGATCAGGGTGAAGTCGCCCATGTGACTGCGGACCCGGCTTTCGGCGCCACGTCCGGGCAGGGCCTCGAAGGCCGAAAGGGCGGTAAGGCCGTCCTCCTGCGAGACGTCCAGCGCCTCGAGCAGGAGCAGGACAGCCATGGCGTTGAGGCCCCAGTGGGCGCCGGTCTGCGACAGGGTCAGGTCCACGGGGCGCCCGTCGATCTCACACCGGATGACGCCGCGCCCAGCCTCGACCCCGAAGTCGGTGAGACGGGCGTCGGCGCCTTCCGCACGGCCGAAGCTGCGCACGACAAGGCCCCGCGCCCGGGCCCGGGCGGACAGGCAGCCAAACCAGCGGTTGTCGGCGTTCAACACCGCCACGGCCCCCTGAGTTGTGCCGTCAAAGATCTCGGCCTTCGCCCGGGCGACCCCGGTCTCGCCATCGGGGAAGTTCTCGACATGGACAGGACCGACGGTGGTGACGGCCACCACATGCGGTCGGACCAGTCCGGACAGGGGCGTGATCTCATCGGCATGGTTCATGCCGATCTCGAAGACTGCACGCTCGGTGTCGGCAGGCATTCGTGCCAGGGTCAGGGGGACCCCGATGTGGTTATTGTAGCTCTTGACCGACGCATGGGCGCGTCCGGCCCGGGCCAGGCCCGCTGCCACGGCCTGGGTGACGCTGGTTTTTCCTACCGAACCGGTGATCGCCGCGCGCCGGGCCTGCCCGGCCCGCTCGCGGGCGGCGATGCCCAGGGCCTGGAGCGCGAGGAAGGTGTCGGGGACCAGGACGTGGGGCGCGTCGACCGGGCG